>JAHFHI010000303.1 GCA_023246995.1 Candidatus Omnitrophota bacterium | reverse complement strand
GATTCCATGCCGGTCCTTTCAGGGAATACTTTGAAAAACAAGGCTACCGCTATGCGCTTATTACCCCCAAACTGTCAAGCGCCGAAGGGCGGGAAACCTACGTCCAATCGGTTCTTGAAGCCGCGGCGCCGGTAAAGGCCGAAGCCTCGACCTGGGAAACCGCACCCTTTGGAACGCACGGATGGCGGACCTTTCTGGAAGGTTTCGATGGGCTGGTCGATCCCTTTGGGGCCGTGAGCCAGCGCAAACTGGAGAGTATTTACGCGGCGCTCAAACGCCGGGGAGAGATTCAAACGCCTCTTCAGCTTCAAGACAAAATCGCGGGAAGCGCTTGGGCGCGTGACCTGGGAGGCATCCGGATCTTCCGCCGGGAGGACGGGGCACTGCGCGTGTTTTATCAAGGCCCGGGCATTGAGCGTGCGTTTGAAACCCCGGAAACGGGCCGTGGGCTGCGCTCCGAAGTCCGTACCGCTCCGGCGGCACCCGAATCCCGGGGCACGGTGCGGGGCCAGGCCCTGCATTTTTGGTTTGATGCCGACGGGATGCCGGTGCTGCGCCAGAATCCCGAAGCCTTGAGCGAGCAGGGGATTGAAAGCCCGCAGGAGGGCCTCGAAAATCTCACGGGCGCGTTCCGGGAAGCCTACGCGCTTCTTGATTCTTATGAAAAAAAAGGGCTTTTTGAATTTCAAAAGCAGAACAAGATCAAGCGCTCCGAAGGCGATTGGATCGAGCTTCCGCTTCCCGTGCGGGTCGTAAAAGATCTTGAGGAAGAGACGCTTGTCACGCCGCATGAAATTATTTTAAATGCCGGGCTTCTCAAGGCTCCGCGGGACATGCTTGTATTGATTCTGACCCACGGGCTCCGGCGCAGCCTCTACCGCTATGAACCCGACCGGCAGCCTCATGACAGCGAAGTTTTTCAAAAAACCCTTAAACTTTTCGCTTCCAACGGCGCCATGCGGAAAGCGTGGAAGGAATGGAGCCAAACCCAGGAAAAAATTTCTACGTTTTACGGAAGGCCGTGGCCCGAGGCGCTTTCGAAAGCCCGGGAACTGACCCTGCTTGACCGTTTTTGGGCCGGCCGCTCCGGGGAGTGGATTCAGAAGACTTATCACCAGCTTCTTGGAGCGGATTCCGAAGAAAGGCTCCAAACGCTCGCCGCGCATCTGATCCCTCCGCAACGAGGGGTTCCTGAAAGGCGGCGCGCGGCTTACGCGGCGCCGAAAATTTACCGGGAGAAGTATCAGACGGCCCAGGGCCGCGAGCGGCATCACATTTACATCGTCTATGAGCTCGGCCCCGGAATCCAAAAAGTGGTGCGTATCGCACCCTCGGATACCAGAGATTCGATCGCCTCCGGGGACGCCTCAAGCGCACGGTTTGCTTCCGGCATGCCGGACCTGCGCCTTGATCTTGTACGGGATTCCGGGCAGGTGGCGGATGAAATGGTGCGAGAAAGAAAGCTTTTTTCGACATACCCCATACTCCTGGAGTTTTCCAACCGCCTGACAAGCCCGGCGGGTTCAAAATTCCACGAGGCGCTGGAAGAGGCCAAAAGTATTTTACGTGACGACCGCCAGCCTTCCGAACTCAAAAAAGCGGTGTTTGAAATGCTCTTCAGCCTTTCTAAAACCCATCCGGACCGGGCCCTTCGCATTGAATTGAACCGTTTTGTTTTCGGTCCGCTCACCGGCCGGCCTTTGGAGTTCCCCGAGGCGACGTTCAACTATTCTGCCTTTGACCGGGATGGCTACACGGTTGAGGTGCCGATGGCCGGGCCGTTTCACGGCGCGCGCGTGCTCTGGAGCGTGAACGGCTCTGAAACCTACACGGCCGCGCTCCGAGACCCGGCGCGCATTCAGGACGGAGAAGCGTGGTATGAATGGAAAATGCCGGTGACCGAAGGCTGGGTTCATTATGCTTTTCAGGTTCAGGATTCTCCTCAAAGCCCCTGGCGTTTTGTGGAAACTCCGCGGGATATCCGCGATCCTCATGCCAAAGGAAACGGCCTTGTTAAATTTCAGGAGGACGTGCGGGGCCGGAGGATTCTGGGTTTAAGACCCGAAGTCGCGCTTCTGGAACTGGGCCCGGACATGAAACCCCTTGTGGATGAGACGGGCAACATGCATCTGGGCACGCTTGAGCGGTTAAAAGGCGCGCTCGAATCGATCAAGGCCCAGGGATTCTCGGAAATTTATCTTCAGGTGCTCGAGACCGGGGCTCCGGGCGAAGCCGGCCCGGATGCCTCGCCTTTTTCACCGCTTGACCAGGTGCATATCAGTCAGCGGATCGGCGGGCTCGCGGGACTGCTGGAACTTAAAAAAATCGCGGACCGGCTCGGCATTGAGATTGCCCTCGACATGATCCCGCACGCGGCGCGCGCCAACCGCGAGGCCCCTCCCCGGACTCCGGCTTGGATCACGGATTTAAGCACGGGAAATCTCGTGCGCCGCGCCGCTTCCGACGGCGGGCTTTCTCCGGAATGGCAGGACGGTTTTGCCAGGAACTGGAGCCATCCGGACAATATCCGGGATTATATCGCGCAGCTTTCCCGTCTCGCGGCGCTT
>JAHFHI010000302.1 GCA_023246995.1 Candidatus Omnitrophota bacterium | reverse complement strand
GTCGCCGGGCGAAGCGAAATCCCAGGCCGAGCTCCGAGCTCTTTGATCTTTTGAAGAAGCCCAAGAGCATCCCGGGTCGCCTCAACATGCACGGTGATCCAGTCCGCCCCGGCCTTCCGGAATTCCCCGATCGACTGCTCCGGATTTTCAATCATGAGATGGACATCAAGCGGAAGCTTTGTGGTTTTCCGGATCCATCGAATGACCGGAGGCCCAATCGTGAGGTTGGGAACAAAATGCCCGTCCATCACATCCACGTGAAGGACATCGCATCCGGATTTCTCCACATCCCGGATCTCCTCACCCAGCCGCGTGAAATCGGCGGAAAGAATGCTCGGCGCGATTAAAAACTTCCGGGCCTCATTTTTCATGGCATCTCAAAATCGCGGGTAATGGCCCGCTGCATTTTGCCGTCAAGCGGCCCGATCAAGCTCAAATTCAAATCGGAAGTTCTAAAAAGTTTCACGGCCATAGCCTGCACGTCCTGGCGCGTCACGGCCTCGATACTCCGGCGGATTTTAGCCATGTCCGGCAGATCGCCTCCGTCCAGGATACGCTCCCCGGCCCAGAGTAGATGGTCAAGCGTGTCTTCGAGGCCCATGGCGAGCTGGCTCATAAAATAATCCTTGGCCCGGCGCAATTCCCCTTCGCTTACAAAGCGCGCGCGAAGCTTGGAGAGTTCGCGCAGAATCACGAGCACCGCCTTGTGAGCCTTGGCCGCTTCCACGCCCGCGGAAATCGTCACCGAGCCGGTGTCGTGATAGAAGCTTATCCCGGAACGGATTTCATAGGCAAGACCCCGTTTTTCCCGGACTTCTTCAAACAAGCGGCTTGACATATTGGCGCCCAGGATAATGTTCAAAATTCCCAGCTTGTAGCGGTCGGGATGAAATCTCGAAAAACCGTGAACCCCGATCACAAAATGCGTCTGTTCGGTCTTTTTCTCCAGATAAAAGGTCCGGGGTGAGGACTGGCGCGAGCGCGCCCGTGAAAATGTCCCGGCCGGGCCGGCCGGATGCTTCGCGAAGATTTTCCGGACGGCACCCAGCGCCTCTTCATGAGGAATATCCCCGGAAAAGCTGACCAGGATATTGCCGCCCTGATAATAGCGTTTCATGTAAGCGGCCATGTCGGCGCGGGAAATGGCGGAGACCGATTCCGGAGTCCCCGAAATCGCGCGGCCCAGCGGCTGATCGGGCCACAAAAGCTCTCCCATCAGGTCATGAACATGATGCGAGGGAAGATCCCGGTACATTTTAATCTCTTCGATAATGACGGTCCGCTCTTTCGCGAGTTCGGCCGGGCTCAAGACGGCGTTCAGGACCATGTCGGAAAGGACATCCAGGGCACGGGGATAATGCTCCTTCAGAAGCTTGGCAAAGTAACACGTTGATTCCTCTCCGGTGAAGGCATTCAAGGCGCCGCCGACCCCTTCGATCTCTTCTTTAATCTGGCGCGTGGTGCGTTTGCGGGTGCCCTTGAAAAGCATGTGTTCCAGAAAATGGGAAACCCCGGAAATTTTTTTCGTTTCAAAACGGGAACCCGTCCGCACCCAGATGGCGACGGCCGAAGAATGCCGGTCCCGCATGGGAACGCTTAAAACCCGAAGGCCGTTTTCAAGACGCGTCATTGGATAGTCTGTCAATTGGAATCCTCCCTGGATGAATCCGGCGAATGAATGCGGCTTGCGTCAAGATAGCTTTGCAGGATGCGCTGGGCTGCGAGCTTGTCGCGAACCCCTTTGCGCTTGGCACGGCTCATATCCGCGGCCAAAAGCACCCTTTCGACTTCGCGCGTGCTCAAACGCTCATCCCAGAAAATCCAGGGCTTATCAATATAGGTTTTGAGCCATTCGACATGCTCGGTGACCTTTTGAGCCGCGGGTCCGATTTCCCCCTGAAGCGTCTTGGGAAGGCCCACCACGATCTTGACCACGCGATAAGCGTCCATCAGCTTTGTCAATTCTTCGAGAAGCTGCTTGCGGCTTGAAAAATCAATCGCTCCGACGGGCGTGGCGATCACCATGGTCTCGTCAGAGATCGCAACACCGATGCGCTTCTGGCCAAAATCAAGCCCCATCACGGTGCTCATGGCGTATTTCTCTCCGACCCCGTGCTTTTCATACGCGCTTGACGGCCCGAACCATGCCGCAGACAAAACGCGCCGCCTGATCCATACGGCCGCCCGCCTGGCGAATCTTCTCAACAATCGCGCTTCCCACGATCACGCCGTCGCCGGTCGCGCAAAGATCTCGGGCCTGTTCGGGCGTTGAAACACCGAAACCGATCAAAACCGGATTGTGGCTGAAGCGCTTAAGCGTCCGGATATTGCGGCGTATGTCGCCGGCCAAAGCCCTGCGGGCTCCGGTCACACCCCGCACCGAAACATAATAAAGAAAGCCCTTCGAGACACGGGCGATTCGGCGCGCGCGTTCAAGGCCGGTCGTCGGCGCGGCCAGAAAAACCTGGGCCAGGCCCTCCCGGCGGCAGGCAGCCTCGAGTTCAGGCTCCTCCCCCGGGGGGAGATCCGGGACAATCAAGCCGTCAAAACCGGCGCTGCGAGCATCCCGCGCAAAAGC
>JAHFHI010000047.1 GCA_023246995.1 Candidatus Omnitrophota bacterium | reverse complement strand
TTAGGCGCCTATCTCCCTGAAAAAGTTCTCACCAATTTTGACATCGAAAAAATGGTGGATACCACCGATGAGTGGATCCGCTCGCGCACCGGGATCCGTGAAAGACGGATCGCCAAGCAAGGGGAGTCTTCGAGTGATCTCGGTCTCGGGGCTTCACTCGTCGCTCTCCGTCAGGCCGGTCTTAAAGCCGAGGATCTTGACTTAATCATTGTCGCAACCGTCACACCGGATATGCTGTTTCCTTCGACGGCATGCGCCATTCAAGCCAAACTCGGAGCCCGCTGCGGGGCCTTTGACATGGCCGCGGCATGTTCCGGTTTTCCGTATGCCCTCTCGGTCGCCGATGCCTTTATTCGCTCCGGCACTTACCGCAATATCTTGGTCGTGGGTTCCGAAGTCCTTTCGGGGTTTATCGATTGGTCGGACCGCTCCACATGCGTTTTGTTCGGCGACGGTGCCGGGGCCGCGGTTGTTTCCCGGTCGGAAGCCGGAGAGGGAGGCATCCTTGCGACCTATCTTGGCGCTGACGGAACCCAGCGGGATGTTCTCCAGATTCCCGCGGGCGGATCCATTCATCCGGCGTCCGAGGAAACCCTCCGCGGCCGTATGCATTATCTTAAAATGCAGGGTTCCGAGGTCTTTAAGATTGCCGTTCGCACCATGGAGGATGCGGTCCGGGAGGTCGTTAAAATGGCCTCGCTGGAACTTTCAAACGTGAGTCTTTTTATTCCGCATCAGGCCAATATGCGGATTCTCCAGGCCGTTGCCGACCGGTTGGAGCTTCCGCTGGAAAAGTTTTTTATTAACGTTGACCGCTATGGCAATATGTCGAGCGCCTCAACGATCGTCGCTCTTTGTGAGGCCGCCGAGGAAGGCCGGATTAAGAAAGGCGACAAGGTTTTGCTCGTTGCCTTTGGCGGGGGCCTCACCTGGGCTTCGGCTTTAATTCAATGGTAGAGTTCATGCCTTTGCCTGAAAAGATCGGATTTCTTTTCCCCGGACAGGGCGCTCAATACGTAGGGATGGGCGCCGATTTGTATGCTCGATATTCTTCGGCCTCTCGGATATTCGACGATGCGGATCGGATCCTCGGTTACGCTTTGAGCCGTATCTGCTTCGAGGGGCCGGAAGAGAAGTTGACGCAGACGCTCTACGCGCAGCCCGCCATCTATGTAACCAGTATGGCCGTTTTGGAAGTCCTCCGTGAATTTTTCCCCACCCTCAAACCTGCTTTTGCCGCCGGACTAAGCTTGGGAGAATTCAGCGCGCTGGCTGCGGCCGGAACTTTTGATTTTCAGCACGGGCTCGAGCTTGTTCGCAAACGCGCCGAGGCCATGGAATTCGCCGCCGGCCGCACCGCCGGAACCATGGCTTCCGTCATCGGTTTGTCCCAGGACGCCTGCGAAAGTATTGTTCGTGAGGCCGGCTGTGAACTTGCTAATTTGAATGCCCCGGATCAATTTGTTTTCTCCGGAGCCACGGAAGCCGTAGAACGGGCCTGCCAATACGCGGAGGCCAAAGGCGCCAAGCGGGCGATCCGTCTGAAGGTCGGAGGCGCTTTCCATTCATCCCTCATGCGGGAGGCGAAGGATTCCCTGGAGAAAGCTCTTTCGGAGGTTCCTTTGACTTCTCCGGCTGTTTGCTTTGTTCCGAACGTGACGGCCGAGCCCGTTTCGCAGGCCGAAGAGATTAAGAAGCTTCTGGCGTTACAGCTTACCCGTCCGGTCCAGTGGATACGCACGATGAGTGCCGCGAAGGTTTCCGGAACAGATTTTTTTCTGGAAATCGGCCCGGGAAAAGTCCTGAAAGGCCTTGCGAAACGCTGTGAACCGTCGCTTCGAGTCGAACCTTGCGGGTCTTGCGATGATATTTTTAAACTTCAAACCTTATTTGTGAGCCCATGAAGCTTCTTGAAGACAAAGTCGCATTGATTACGGGAGCTAGCCGGGGAATAGGGCAGGCCATCGCTCTGGCTTTTGCCAAACAAGGGGCAAAACTTGTCCTTTCGGCTTCCTCAATCGATAATTTAGCCCAAACCGCGACCATGATTCAGGGCGCCGGATGTCCCGCCCCGGTTTTGACGCAAGCCAATGTCAGCGTTGCGGATGAAGTCGCTCAAGTAGTCAAGAAAGCGCTTGACACCTTTGGGAAGGCAGATATACTTGTCAACAATGCCGGCATCACGAGAGACAATTTGCTGGCGATCATGCCCGAGAAAGATTGGGATGAGGTTCTTTCGATAAATTTAAAAAGCGCTTTTTTGTTTACAAAAGCCTGCTCGCGACCGATGATTAAACAGCGTTCGGGCTCGATTATTAACATGACTTCGGTGATCGGGCTTACGGGAAACGCGGGACAAGCAAATTATGCCGCTTCAAAAGCCGGTTTGATTGGGCTGACTAAATCTGCGGCCAAAGAACTCGCAAAACGCAACATTCGGGTTAATGCCGTAGCCCCTGGTTTTATCAAGACTCGAATGACGGAAAATTTAACCGCAGAGCAGCAAAGTAAAATTCAAGAGCAGGTTGCGCTGGGGCGGCTAGGGGTACCCGAGGATATCGCGAATGCGGCTCTTTTCCTGGCAAGTGATGGGTCCAGCTATATCACAGGGCAAGTGCTTGTAGTCGACGGCGGGTTGGTTATTTAAAGTATTAACGCATTTATCAAACAGGAGGAGTCAATGGCGGTTCAGGATAAAATTTCCGAAATTATTGTCGAACAGTTAGGCGTTAAACCCGAGGAAGTTGTCCCCGAGGCATCGTTTGTCGATGATCTGGGCGCCGATTCTCTTGACACGGTCGAACTTGTCATGGCTCTTGAAGAAGAGTTCGGTATCGAGATCCCCGATGAAGATGCTGAAAAAATTCAGACCGTGGGGGACGCCATCCGGTATATTGAAGAAAAAGCTGGCGCAAAGTAAACTCGAGCATCCTCGGCCTGACTTTTTAGGGCCTTGACTGACAATTTGTGAACTCCCGCCGCGTCGTAGTAACAGGTGTGGGCATGATAACTCCCATGGCCCTCACCGCAGAAGCAAGCTGGAAGGCCATACTCCAGGGCCAAAGCGGTACCGGTCCCCTTACCCAGATTGACCCCACGCACTACAATTCCAAAGTTGCCGCAGAAGTTAAAAACTTTGACCCATTGGTCTTCATCAAACCCAAGGAGGTCCGTAAAACAGACCGCTTTGTCCAATTCGCGATTGCGGCCAGTCAGATGGCAGCGAAAGATGCCGCTTTGGATATGACCCAGGAAGATCCCTATCGCGTGGGTGTTTTGGTCGGGTCCGGAATCGGGGGACTTCGGGTGATTGAGGAACAGCATAAGATCTTGCTTGAAAAAGGCCCGAGCCGCGTCTCTCCGTTTTTAATTCCCATGCTGATTGTGAACATGGCTCCCGGGCAGATTTCCATCAGCCTCGGTTTAAAAGGTCCGAACAATTGTGTGGCCACGGCTTGCGCTACCGGGGCCAATGCCATCGGCGATGCCTTTAAACTTATTCAGCGCGAGGAGGCTGATGTCATGGTCGCCGGAGGGACTGAATCCTGCATCACCCCCCTTGGTTTCGGCGGTTTTGACGCCATGAAAGCCCTTACCACTCATAATGAAAACCCGGCCGGAGCTTCAAGACCCTTTGACCGTACGAGGAACGGGTTTGTGATGGGGGAGGGGTGCGGGGTTGTAATTCTTGAAGCCCTTGACCATGCGCTCAAACGCAATGCCCGCATTTACGCCGAAATCGTCGGATATGGGATGACCTCGGATGCCAGTCACATTACCGCCCCGGATCCCTCCGGCGAAGGAGCGGCACGGTGTATGGTGAACGCTCTCAAAGACGCAGGACTGAAACCGACGGACGTCAACTATGTCAATGCTCACGGGACCTCAACGCCCCTCAATGACAAGGTCGAAACGCTTGCCATCAAGAAGGCGCTTGGCGAAGATCATGCCCGAAAAATCATGATCAGCTCGACAAAATCTATGACGGGGCACTTGCTCGGCGCGGCGGGGGGTGTTGAAGCGGTTATCTGTGTCTTGACGATCCGGGACCAGATGGTGCCGCCGACCATTAATTATAAGCACCCCGACCCGGAATGTGATTTAACGTATGTGCCTAACCAGGCGGTCCCCGGGAAGGTGCGGGTGGTGGCTTCCAACTCTCTTGGATTCGGAGGTCACAACGCCTGCATTGTTTTCAAAACCCTTGAACCTTGATCCGATCTGTTTTTATTTCAGCCGAAGCCGATTCCAAATCCGGCGTGAGGCTAATTCTCCCCCAGGAAAGGTTCCTCCATGCGTTTAAAAAAAATAGAGCTTTTTGGTTTTAAGTCTTTCGCCGACAAGACCCAGATTGTGTTCGACGACGGGGTGACCTGCATCGTCGGCCCGAACGGGTGCGGAAAAAGCAATATTTCCGACTCGATCCGCTGGGTTCTTGGAGAGCGGAGCGCCAAACTTTTGCGGGGCGCTAAAATGGATGACGTTATTTTCAACGGCACCGACTTCAGAAAGCCTCAAGGGTATGCCGAGGTGTCGCTTGTGATCGACAACGCGGACCGGGGACTTCCGATTGACTATCAGGAAGTTACGATTACCCGCCGCCTCTACCGCTCCGGGGAAAGCGAATATCTGATCAATAAGACCCTGTGCCGATTAAAGGATATTCAGGATTTGATTCTTGACACCGGGATCGGATCGAACTCCTATTCCATGATCGAGCAGGGGAGGATCGATTACATCCTCAACGCCGACGCGGATGAACGCCGTTCCCTGATTGAAGAAGCCGCGGGGATTTCGAAATACAAGGTTCGAAAGGACGAAGGGATCCGGAAGCTCGAGCGTACCGAGGAAAACCGGCTTCGCTTAAACGATATCATTCATGAGGTTCAGAAAAATATCCAGTATGCCGAGCGGCAGGCCAAAAGGGCCGCTCGCTACCGGGAGGAGCATGAGAAGCTGAAGCGTCTTGAGACACAAAAGGCATTTTATGACATCGCCGCCTTGAAAGGACGCGTTGAAAGTTTGGCCGGAGAGACCCATCGCCGCCGCCGTGAGCTTGGGGAACGTGAGGAAAACGCCAACGCCCTGACCCGGAATCAGGATGCGCTTCACTTGGAATTGCTTCAATCCCAGGAGCGTTTCAGCCGCCAGGAGTCAACCCGTTACGGCCTTCAGTCAGAACGCGATCAAGCGCTCCAGCAGCTGGCTTTTCACCGGGACAAAGTCCTTGAAATCGCCGGCCGGCGCGGGCAAATCAGCCAGGAGGATTCCCAGATGATCGCTCGTCTGGAATCCGGGCGTCAGGAAGTTGCCGCTCGGCAAAAGGAAATCGAAGCTCTCCGGGCTGAAAAAGAGTCCGCCAAGGCCGATCTTGAAAACGTAAGCGGAAGTCTCAAGGCTGCCGAGCGCGAGACGGATGAAATCAAGCAGCGGCTTCAGCAGGTTAAGGGGGATGTTTTTAATCTCGCGGCGCATAACGCGCGCCAGAGAAGCGAGTATCATCGTTTGCAGGCGTTTCTTGAAAGCGCGGGGCAGCAAAAACGAAAGCAGGCGGCCGCTTTTGACCGGCTTAGTCAGGAAGCCGGCCGGTGGGAAACCCAGAAGGAATCTTACGGCGGTGAAATTCGCGCCTGCGTCGAGCGGTTGGAGACTTTAACGGCTCGGAAGACCCAACTGGACGCCGCATTTGCTGCGTCCAAAACGCGCCTGGATGAGATCGAGAATGGCATTGACTCAATCAACCGCAGTCTTCATGAAAAACAGGCCACGCTCGATATTCTCGAGGAACTTGACGCGTCCTTGAAGGCGAGCGACAGCGCACTCATGAGCGCGTCCGAACACTTCGACTCCGGTCTTGTGCGGAGCCTTCGGGAGGTCTTGGAGATCCAGGCCGGTTATGAATGGGCGCTTGAGGCGGCGCTCGACTCCTTCAGCCGGGCCCTCGTCGCAGAGAATAAGGAAGCGGCCCAGGTTTTGATCTCGCGCATCCTTGAGCAGAAGGCTTCTCCGATGGGGGTGTTTATCCGCGAGGCTGCGCAGGAACCTGCTGGGAGCGCTCTGCCGGCGCAGCCATCCGAACCGCGCAGAAGCATTTATCCCGAAATCGCCTGCTGCCTCGCCGATTTGGTGACCGTAAAGCCCGGATACGAGCATCTTTTTGAGAGTTTTTTCCAGAACACCTTTATTTTAAATCCGCTTTCACTTGAGCGGTTACTTCACGAGGTCCTGCCTCTGGCAGGTGGGATCCGTTTTTTATCCCCCGAGGGGCTTGTCCTCGGCCCCGCCGGGAGGATTTTTTCACGCAATATGCATCATGCCGCCGAAGATAACATTTTTAAGCGCCAGAGGGAGATCCTTTCGCTCGGTCAGGACCTGGAAAAAGCACGCCTTGAAATCGCCCGCCTTGAAGAACTCAAAGTGGAGGCCCAGGCCGACTCTGAAAAAATTCAGAAAGGTCGCGAACAGCTTGAGTGTGAGCGGCATGAAGTTTCGCTCCAGCGCGAGGCCCTTGAATCCATGCGCAGGGGACTCGATGAACGGTTGGGGTCTTTTCAGCGCGAGTTTGAATTGATGGGGCTCGAGTCGCGCCAGATGGATCAGGAAAACGGGGAAGTCGAACAGCGAAAAACCGGCCTGGAAGCCGAACTCTCGGACTCTGAAAACCGTGAGCGCAAACTTCAGGAGTTTCAGCAGAGCCTCAACCACGACCTTGATAAAGTGGATGCGCTGCGAAGCGAAATGCTCCAGAGCTTTGCGTCACAGAAGGCCCGTTACGGACACTTTGAAGATCAGGAGCGCTTGATCGGGGATGCTATGCGTTTAATCCGGGATCAGGAACGCCATGATCTTGAAAGACAAAAAGTGCTTGCCGGCGAATTGGACACCCTCGCGGTGAAAGAAAAGCAGATCGCCGAGGAAGACGAGAGGATCAACGCCCGTCTCGAAACCTTGCGAGAGGCGCTTGCCCTGGCGGATAGGGAGTTAGAAAAAGAGCGATCCGTCAAACTTGAGCTTGAGGGGCGCATGCAGGCCCTCGACGAATCGATGCGCGGTCTTGTCCAAGAGCAGCAGCAAATCCAGCGCTCGCTCCATGATCTCGAAATGCAGGAAATGAATCTCGGGTTTCAGGAGCAGAATATTCGGGAGCGAATGCTTCAGGCCTACAAGGTCAACTTGGCGGATCTTGATCCCGCCGCCTACGACTTCGGCCAAACCCCGGTCGCGGAAGCCGAGGCCGAAATCGCTCGCCTTAAAGAACGTGTCGAAGCTATCGGGACGGTCAACCTTCTGGCTATCGATGAGTATGAGGAGCTCAAAACACGCTACGACTTCCTCATGAACCAGCAAAAAGACCTGGATTTGGCCCGTGAGCAGCTCCTTGAGACCATCCGCAAAATCAATAAAACCACAAAGAGCTTATTCGAGGAAACTTTTGTCAGCGTACAAACGGCTTTTCAGGAGTACTATCAAACGCTTTTTCGCGGCGGCCACGCGAAACTGGTGCTTGTCGATGAAACTAATCCGCTGGAGTCGGGGATTGACATTGTCGTGCGCCCGCCCGGAAAAAAACTGCAGCATATGAGCCTTCTGTCGGGAGGCGAAAAAGCACTCACGGCCATCGCCCTTCTTTTTGCCCTTTTCAAAATCAAGCCCTCGCCCTTTTGCGTCCTTGACGAGGTGGATGCCCCGCTCGATGAGGCCAATATCGACCGATTCCTCTCGGTTTTAAAAACGTTTCTGGCCATGTCGCAGTTTATTATCGTCACCCATAACCGAAAGACCATCGGCATGGGAGACAGTCTTTACGGCGTGACCATGCAGGAACCCGGCATCTCCAAAATTGTGTCGGTCAAAGTGGCCAGAGACGGTGTTTCGGGCGCCGAGGATTCTCCGGCGGAGCCTCGTCAAGAAGAAGTTCACGCTTGAATGCGGCCAATCTCTTCACGATTCTCCGAATTTTACTGGCCCCTGTTTTTTTTACGACTCTCGTATCCTACCGTGAAGGGGCCGAGTCCGTTCGCTTCAGCGCTCTCGGGATCTTTGCCGTGGCGAGCTTAACGGACGCGCTCGACGGGTTTCTGGCCCGAACGCGGGGGATGCGCACCGAGCTCGGACGCTTTATGGATCCGTTTGCCGACAAACTTCTCTTGTTGAGCGGTTTTCTAGGACTTTTGTTTGTCCCGGGTCTGGCAAGCCGGC
>JAHFHI010000301.1 GCA_023246995.1 Candidatus Omnitrophota bacterium | reverse complement strand
TTTTACGACCCGGTCCGGATTTTCGTTCATGCCGAGAACCTGCTCACGGATTTTGCCGTAATCGAGAATGGCTCCTTCCGGCAGGCGCCAGTAGGAGCGGGTTTTGGCCTTGCGAAAGAAACGGCTGCCCTCGACGCTTACGCCTCCGATTCTCGCAAGAAGGACTTCGAGCTTGACCACCCCGCCCGTGATTTCCTGGGGCGGGAGTCGGACCACGGCAAAAAGCCCTTTTGAGCGAAGCGCGGATTCAATAATGCCGGCCAGTTCCGAGAGCTCGCGAAAAGAAACTTCCCGGCCTTCGAAATGGGCGAGTTTTTCCGCAAATGCGGCCGGCTCCACGAAAGTTTCAAAATCCTCCGGGCTTAGCGAGGGGTGAGGCATCAGATTAATTTTTTGGACCATGAGGCGTGTTTCAAGGCCGGGTTTTTGAGGTTCCTGCGGCGGAGGCTCCACCACCGCTTCGGGGATTTTTTCTTCCAGGTTTTCCAGGGCTTCTTCACGGGCCTGTTTTTCAATGACTTCAGCCGAGGATCCGGCGGGAAGGCCGGGGTCGGCCGCTTCAAGCCGGCAGGGGGTCCATAGAAATGCCAAAAAAATCAGACAAAGGCGGGTAAATTTTTCGATTCCGGACGGCAGGCCAGCAAAGAAACGCGTCTTTTTCATCAATCTAAGAGAATCGGCTCCGGAGGGCCGTCCCTGAAGCTTCCCGTGCCATTGGAGGGTGCATTGCGCCGCCGCCCATACTTGTGTTAATCTGACTTCGGTTAGAATTCTTTATGCCGTAAATAGAACAAGGTTTTTTAGCATAAAATGCCTTCCAAAGACACCATTCTTTTCACCGTGCTTGCTTTTGCGCTCTCCTCGTGCGCCCCTCGAAACGGTCAGATCCCCCGGACAAACCCCGCCGCGGCATCTGAAGAGGCCGAAATGGGGCAGCAAATCAACGCGCAGATTCTTTCCAGTTTTTATCCTTATACCGAGCCCCGGCTGGTCTCTTATGTGAGCAAGATCGGAAACGCGCTTGCGGAGCATGCCGAACGCCGGGATCTTCAATATCATTTTACGATTCTCTATAATGACAAAATCTACGCGGCCTCGGCGCCCGGGGGATTTATTTATCTCACCACGGCCCTGCTTTATTTTTTGGAAAATGAATCGGAGTTGGCGGCGGTGCTCGCCCATGAGATCGGGGAGCTTCAATATAAGGACCCCCGGCTTTCGAGGGGGCGGAAGATTCTTGACGGCCTCACCAAGACAGGGGCCGCGGTGGGTCCGGCCTTCGGACAGATCGGCGCGCTCGCGGTTTTGGGTCTCGCGGCCGTGCATACGATCGCCGATAAAAGCCAGCCGAGCCCGGATGAGAAACTCGAAGGGGCTGATACCCTGGGCCTTGAGTATATGGTCAAGGCCGGTTATGACCCGCAGGGCATGATTGACGTGCTCTATAAATTTTTGAATTCCAAGCAGCTGACCCCCTATTTTTTTGATTATTACCAGTCCCGTCCTATCACCGAAGAACGTTTTCAAGCCCTCCAAACCCGGTTCTCCAAACTTCCGCTCGACGGCAAGAGTTTCTCCGCCAACCGGGAGGATTATCAGGAAAGGACCCAGGGGGTCCGGGAAATTTACAATTTTAAGTCCTGAACTTGTCAATCCGCCGGGGATGGGGTAGAATCACCGCTCGTTTTCCGGTCCTTTTTCATGCGCCCTTAGCTCAGTTGGTAGAGCAACTGACTCTTAATCAGTGGGTCGATGGTTCGAGTCCATCAGGGCGCATATTTTTATACGCGCCAGGCTCGCGGAAACCGAAAGTTTCCGTCTTCGCACGGCGTATATCTGCTTCAATTCAAAATTAAAAATGCAAAATTAAAAAATTCAACAGGCGGCAGTTTTATCTTGGAATGGATTTAAATTTTTCATTCTTGATTTTGAATTTTTGATTACTTTCCCGCGGCCATGGCGAAACTGGCAGACGCGCAGGACTTAGGATCCTGTTCCGCAAGGAGTGGGGGTTCAACTCCCTCTGGCCGCACGGATTTTTAAAAGCGCGGGGGAGTTGAAGGGCCGGAATTTAATGAGATTCCGGCAGGCTCGCGGAAGCTTGAAGCTTCCGTCGGGCTCATCTCCAAAGAACCGGGCAACAAAGTAAAAAGTGATTTTGGGAGTAGTGATTTAAGCGCATAAAGTTCTGCCCCTGCAATCTGTAGTTTCCGGCCCTCTCCAAAAAGAACGCTCGATTTCCCCCCCCTGAGCCCTTCCGAGGCTGCGCTCTTGAGGAAAACGGGAATTCCGCTTTAAAAGAGGGGCGCTTCGGAGTATGATCCGTATCTGGATATGAAAATTCAAAAAGACGTGGAACGGACAGGGAACTGGCTTTTTAGACAGCGCAGTTATTTCCCGCTCTTCATCCTGCCTTTACTCGTAATGGCTCTGCGGGATTCGGAACACATCGAGGAGCATTTCGGAGACCTTACCCAAACCGTATGGGAGATCTTTTGTATTGTCTTATCCTTCACAGGGTTAGTCGTGCGGGCTGTCACCGTAGGCTGGGTTCCCGAAGGGACTTCGGGGCGCAATACAAAGGGGCAGGTT
>JAHFHI010000046.1 GCA_023246995.1 Candidatus Omnitrophota bacterium | reverse complement strand
GGGTTCCCTCAAAACTGACGGCCACGAGGTCCGTGTGGCGTGCGAGCCTCCGCGTCGCCTTCCCGGGCAAAAAATTCTGCTCATGAATCATGGCGGGTATCTTGATTTTTGCGGCCAGCCGCATGCCGGGATAAGAAACATAACTCCCGAAACCGACGCACAATTGAGGCCTCCGACGAAGCAAAAGAAATAGAGAACGGCAGCAGCTTTCCGCGAATTTTAACAAAAAAACAAACCAACGCAAGGAAAACCCGGACGGAAAAGGAAATTCCGGAAGAAAATGGACGGCATCAAAAATCCCGGGCGGCATTCCGGCCGTAAAGCGACGGGCGCGGCGGCTTGTGACAAGCTCGATCCGGCTTTCGGCGAAGCGCCCCCGGAAGCTTTCGGCAAAGGCCTGCGCCGGAAAAAGATGGCCTCCGGAGTGCCCGGCAAAAATAAGAAGCCGCCGGGTTTCCTGATCCGCTCCGGAGTTCAAGCATACCTCCTGGCCGAAGACCCGCCGGCCTGGATTTCGCGGTCAATGGCCATGAGAAAGCCCATGGCCATCATATTAAAGATTAGGGAAGTTCCGCCAAAACTGACAAAGGGCAGGGACAGGCCCTTGGTCGGGATAAGGCCGGTTGTGACAAGCATATGAATGATGGCCTGCAGTACGATCATGAGGGTCAGGGAAATAATCAGCAGTTTTTCATAATCATGGGGGGCCCGCTCGGCCATCTGAATCCCCGCCACAAAAATAACGGCGTAAAGCCCCAACACAAAAAGGACCCCTCCGAGGCCGAGCTCCTCACCGATGATGGAGAAAATAAAATCATTGTAACTAGAGGGGAGATAAAAGAGCTTTTGAATCCCGTGGCCGAGGCCCTCCCCCTTGGGGCCCCCGACGCCGAAGGCCAGAAGCGACTGGATGATTTGAAAACCGCTTCCCTGCGGATCCGCCCAGGGATTGAGGTAGGCCGTGACACGGCTCACCCGGTAGGGTACCCGCATGACCAAAAAATAAAAGAGCGGCAGGACCAGGCCCGCAGCCGCGGCAATATACCGGATCTTGATCCCCGCCAGGAAAAACAGGAGCGACACGGTCAGAAAGATAAACGCGGTCGAGCCCATATCGGGCTGAATCAGCGTCAGGACGCAGACCGCCCCCACCAGGACAAGCGGCGGAAAAAAAACCATAAGGCTTCCCTTGCGGATGCTTTTATTTTTACGCGTCAGATAGTCCGAGAGATAAACGCAAACCGCGAGCTTGGCAAACTCCGCGGGCTGAAAGTTAACCGGCCCGAGCCGGATCCAGCGCTGGGCGCCGCCGCCCGAACGGCCGAGCCCAGGCAGAAAAACCATCATTAAAAAGAAAATAGCCAGAATGATCATGGCCCGGGCATAGCGCTTCCAGAAGACCACCGGAAGCGCGGAGGTCACGTAGTAAACACCGATCCCGGCAAGCGCGTAAAGGGCCTGGCGGATCAGGAAATACTGCGGCGCGTGGTAAACATGCTCGGCGTACATGGCGCTTGAGCTGTAGGTCATCACGATCCCGATCCCTAAAAGCAGCATCACGGAAATAAAAATTAACCTCGCCTGGGTGGACATTTGCCTTAGTCCTTTACGAGCGCGGGTGCCGCCCGGTCAGGTTCGCGGGAAGGGTCAAAGGCCCGGATGAGCGCTTTGAAAGTCCGGCCGCGCTCTTCATAGTTACGAAACATATCAAAACTCGCGCAAGCCGGGGAAAGAAGGACGGTGTCCCCGCCCGCAGCCACGCGATGCGCTTCGGCGACGGCCCCGGAAAAATCATTGGCTTCGCTTTGCCGGCAGGCATCTTTCCACGCCCTTCTTAAAAGAGGGCGGGCCTCGCCGATTAAAACCGCATACCTGACTTTAGCGGCGACAAGGTCCCGGACTTCGGCGAAGTCCTCGGATTTGGGGTGTCCCCCCGCGATCAAGACCACGCTTTTGTCCGGAAACTTTGAAAGGGCCCAGGCAAGCGAAGCGGAAGTCGTGCACTTGGAATCATTGATGTATTGGACACCGTTTAGAAGCGCCACTTTCTCAAGCCGGTGTTCAATTCCTTCAAAGTGACGGAGAACGTCTTCCGTCATTTGAGGATCGACTTCATATATTCCGGCGGCCAGGCGCACCACTTCTTCATTGGGGTTGAGCGAAGGATCCGCCCCGAAATAGTGACGGGACGCTTTGAAGGCATAGCCGGGGAAAAAGGATTCCTGATCTTTCCGGCGCAAAACAGCATGATCTCCGGAATTTTGACATTCGAAAATCCGGAGTTTGGCCGCGGCATACTCCCGCATGTCCCGATGCCAGTCCTGGTGATTCGGGCTTAGATTGAGAAGAATTCCAGTCTCCGGCCTAAACGTGCGGCAGTGCATCAATTGAAAAGAGCTGACTTCGAGGACCACCGTATCCCCCTCGCCAAGACCGGAGATTTCCCCGATCCAGGGATTTCCGATGTTGCCGCAGACAACCGTTCGGCCCAAGGCCTTTTCAAAAACCCGTCCGAGAAGCGTCGAGACGGTTGTTTTTCCCGAGGAGCCGGTCACCGCAATCACCCGTTTAGAAGGACAGAACCAGCTTGCGGCCTCGATCTCACTTAGAATAGGAATGCCTTTGGCCTCTGCCGCCCGGTAAACCGATGATGTTGGCGGGATCCCGGGCGAAATAAGGATCCAGTCACACTCGAGGATGCGTTCCGTGCTGTGACGGCCTGTTTCGACTGAAATGCCCATGCCGGCAAGCGCTCCCGCTCGTTCTGTAATCAAAGCGGAACTTCCCTGATCGGAGACAAAGACCTCAAAACCCTTCGCGCGGAGAAAACGGGCGCTCTCAAACCCGCTCACGCCCAGTCCGAGCACCGCTATTTTTTTTCCCTTCAGCATCGTGTTTTCTTTCTTAACCCGTTTTCTTTCTTAACCCATTAAGAACTTCAAGCGCTTTTAATGCAATTTGAGCGTACTCAAGCCCGCCACCGCGAGGATCATGGCGATGATCCAGAGCCGGATCGTCACTTTGGATTCCGGCCAGCCTTTCAGTTGAAGATGGTGGTGAAAAGGCGACATGCGGAAAATGCGCCGGCGAAACATCTTGAAGCTCCCCACCTGAAGCATCACCGAAAGGGCCTCCC
Organism: Candidatus Omnitrophota bacterium; assembly: GCA_023246995.1. GTDB lineage: Bacteria > Omnitrophota > Omnitrophia > Omnitrophales > Aquincolibacteriaceae > JAHFHI01. The sequence continues at coordinate 5,154 of JAHFHI010000046.1, read as the reverse complement.
AAACAAAAATTCCGCCGACAATGATCAGTACAAACTCTTTTTTAAGGAGCACCGCGACCGTGCCGATAGCCCCGCCGAGTGATAGCGACCCGGTGTCACCCATCATGACCTCTGCCGGATAACAATTAAACCACAAAAAACCCGCGCTCGCGCCGAAAAGCGCGGCGCAAAAAACCGCCGCTTCTCCGGCTTCGGGCACATAGGGAATCGAAAGATAGGTCGCGAAATCCGCCCGGCCGGCAAGGTACGCAATGATCCCGAGCGAGCCTGCGGTAAAAAGCGTGCAGCCGATCGCAAGGCCGTCCAGCCCGTCTGTCAGATTGAGCGCGTTGGAAGACCCGACCAGCACGAGCACCACAAACGGAATGAATGCAACCCCCATATAAAGGGCGCCTTTTTTAAGGAAGGGCAAATACAGCCATTTGTCAAACTGGGGGTCCATATATAAGTAGACCCCGATGGCGAACCCGATCACGAGCTGCCCCAGGAGTTTGGTCAGAGAGCTCAACCCTTTCGAGCTTTTGGAACGCAGCTTGATCCAATCATCGAGGAACCCCACCCCGCCGAACCCCGCCACGATGAGGATCAAAATCCAGACGAACCGATTCGTGAGATTTCCCCATAAAAGCATGGCCGCCACAAGGCTTGCCACAATCAGAATCCCCCCCATGGTCGGAACTTTTTCCTTATGCGCGAAAAAAGCGTGGATCGGCTCGGCATGTTCGCGCTTCTGATTGGCCGTGATGTTGATCTTCTTAAGCCACTCGATCACGCGGGGCCCGAGCCACAGGGAAAGCAAAAAGGCCGTAATGCTCGCCCCGGCCGAGCGAAACGTAATGTAGCGGAATAAATTAAAAAATATGGAAAATTCCCGGAGGGGAAAAAGGAAATAAAGCATGCCTTAAGGCTCTAGCATCCGCCGCTTTTGCGGGCGTGCGCGAAAACTTCTCCTTTCATAAAAATGATCAGGCCGAATGCCGGCCCGTAAAAACTTCGGGCTCAAGCACCGTTTCGATTTTCATGCCGCGCGAGGCCTTCAAAAGCACCGCATCGTCGGAACGCAAAATATGCTTCAAATACCCGGCCGCTTCGGGAGCCTCTTCGAAATGGCGGGCTTCAAGCCCGGGCCTGCGGCTGCGCGCCGCATCAATCGCCCAGCGGCTCCGTGAGCCGTAGGCAATCACAAGGTCGATCTGCGAAGCCGCCACCCACTCCCCGAGTTGTTCGTGATATTTTTTTTCATCGGCCCCGAGCTCCAGCATATCGGAAAAAACAAGCAGCCTGCGGCCCCGGACTTCAAGCGCGTCATAAGCCCGCAGAGCGGCCTGAAAAGCTGCCGGGCTCGCGTTATAGCCGTCAAAAATGACGCGCGTGCCCGAGGGAAGCTCTTTTTCTTCAAACCGTCCAGGCGGGAGTGAAAAATTCCGCCAAAATTCAGGAAGCGTCTCCACGCCGGCTCCCGACTCGCAGGCCGCGGCAAGCGCCATGGCCGCGTTCTGCGCCAAAAATCCGCCAAGGCCCGGGAAGGCGTATTTCTTTCCGTTGAGACGGAAATGCACGCGGCCGGCTTCGGCCTTGAGGTCAGAAATTCGATAATCGGCCCGCTCCGTAAATCCAACCGTGACGATCCTGACCCCGAACTTCCGGGCTTTTGTCAAAAGCACTTCGTCGTCATCGGGCAAGACCGCGCAGCCATCCGCCCGGAGGGATTCGAGAATTTCAAGCTTGGCGTCATAAATGGCTTCCAGAGAACCGAATCCCTCCAGATGCGCGGGCGCGATTTTGGTAATCACGGCCGTGCTTGGCTTCAGGAGTCCCGAGAGCATTCGTATCTCGCCGGGATGATTGGCCCCGATTTCGGCCACGCAGTATACGTGCCCGGCTTCTAATTCAAGCAGGGTGAGCGGCAACCCGAGGTGATTATTAAAATTGCCCCGGTTTGAGAGAACCGTGCGGCTTTGCGATAAGATGTAACCTAAAAATTCTTTGGTGCTGGTTTTGCCCACGCTTCCGGTGACGGCGATCGTCCGGGGATGAAAATTCGAGCGATGCCAGGCCGCGAGTTTGAGAAGGTCTTCGCCGGGAGCGCGCGAAACAAGCAGATTGCGCAGCCCGGATAGGGAAACGCTGCTGTTTTTAAGGTAGCCCTCATGAATGAGAGCGCCGCTTGCCCCTTTTTCAAAAGCCGCTGCAAGATAACGGTGCCCGTCTTCCTTGCCGCCTTTGAGAGCAATAAAGAGATTCCCCCGCTCAAGGGTCCGGGAATCCAGAGAGGCCCCTTTGGCCCGGCAGGCTAGATCGGGGAATTTTAAATCCACCCCGAGGGCCCGGGCCGCGTCAGGAAAGGAAAACACGATGCTTCCTTTTCAAGCACTCCTGGACGGCGATGCGGTCGTCAAAGGGGATCTTGCGATCCCCGATGATCTGGTAATCTTCATGCCCCTTGCCCAGAATGAAGACCGCGTCGCCGGGTTCGGCAAGGGAAAGGATTCTTTCGATGGCTTCCGCCCTTTCCGGAATCTCGATCACCTGCGTTCCGGCTTCCGGGCTTATGCCTTTTTTGATATCGCGCAAGATAAGCTCGGGATCTTCCGAGCGCGGATTGTCGGAGGTCAGAACCACGACATCGGAATAACGACACGCGGCCTTGGCCATAAGAGGACGCTTGCTTCGATCGCGATCCCCGCCGCAGCCAAAAAGCGTCAGCACACGCCGCGGCGCAAGCTTGCGGGCTTCCCGCAGCACGTTTTCAATGGCATCCGGCGTGTGCGCGTAATCGACAAACACCTGGAACTGGTCGGCTCCGCTCACGCGCTCGAGCCGGCCCGGAATTCCCGGGATTTCGGCTAAAACCCCGCGAAAATCTTCGGGATCAAAACCCATAAGGTCAAGGGCCCCTAAAACGGCCGTGACGTTCGCCACGTTGTGGAGCATCGGAAAGCGAATTTGAAAAGACACATCCCGTCCGCGAAAACGGAGGCGGAAACGGTTTCCCTGAAAGGAGGATTCGATGTCGGAGGCCTGATAATCGGCCGGGCCGAGCACGCTAAAAGACTTGGCCCGGGCTTTCTCGCCCAGGATGCGCCGCCCGTAGGGACAATCCGCATTGACCAGCATCTGGCGCGGCTCCGGGGAGGCTGTGAAGAAAAGACGCTTGGCCGCGTAATAATCCTCCATGCCGTGGTGATAATCCAAATGATCCTGGGTGAGTTGGGTAAAAATCGCGACTTCAAATTCCAGGCCATAAACTCTTTTTTGATGAAGCGCGTGCGAAGAAACTTCCATCACGCAATAGGGAATTTTTTCATCAGCGAGCCCCTTTAAAAGCGGCAGAAGGACTTCGGAGCCCGGCGTTGTATTAAGCGACGGAACCTTGGAGCCCGGGAGTTCATACCAGAGGGTGCCAATATAGGCGGCTTTCGCGCGCTCGCGAAGAAGCTGATGCAGGAGATAGGCAATCGTCGTTTTCCCATTCGTCCCCGTCACTCCGGCGAGCTTGACCTTGCGGTCCGGATGTCCGAAGTAACGGCCGAGGAGCATCGCCAGACACGCCTGGGAATCGGGAACCCGGAGCGCCGTCACCTGTTTGGGGATATGAATTTCAACAGGCCGTTCATAGACAATCGCGGCCGCTTTGGCGAGGATGGCTTCGCCCAGAAAATCATGGCCGTCCATGCGCGAACCCGGGCAGGCGACAAAAACATCTCCCGGTTCAAGCGCGCGGGAGTCAGACGTGATCTTCCCCACGGGGCGAGCGGGATCCCAATGCGTTTTCTCAATAATTTCTATCGAATCAAAAAGAGTGCCGATCTTCAAGGCGAGTTTCTCCGCGTATGGAGGTCTATTATATTTTCGGATTTAACAATTTGAAACTGAAATTGTGAAGATTTTACGTCCATCGCGTAAATTTCCCGGACACCGCTCCGGTCAAGCCCAAGATCTGCGGTGAGATGCTCCAATTGGGCGTCGGTGACACCCTGAAGCTTCGCCCAATCCCCCTCAAGACGGATTTGAAGCGCCTCTCCGGAGATCCGCACCCGTAGATTTCCCCTTTTGAGCAGGAAAAACGGGTCGTAACGCACCGAAACGTCCCCGGAGATCAACCGAACCCGGCCCTCCCACGTAAACCCCGCGCCCCGGAGATTAAAAGCGGGTTTCAAAAAAACAGGTTCAAGGGTCCCGTTAAGCCGGATCTCAAGACTCTGCTCCACGGCCTTTCGCACCTGGGCGCCAAGCCACCAGGGAGCGCTTGCCGCAATCCCAAAACCCAGGAAAAGAATGCCCGCCATCACCCAAAGTCCCCGGAATGCCCCTCTTCCCGGACCGGCCTTGATCAGACTCACGAATTAACCCCCTCAACTTTTTTAGGCGAAACCACGATTTCAACCCGCCGGTTCTTGTCGCGCCCCTCCGGAGTGTCGTTGGACACCACCGGCTGATGCTCTCCATAGCCCGTGGCCGCAAGCCTCTGGGGCGCCAAAGCACAGGACTCGGCAAAATAATGAACCACTTCGGCGGCCCGTGCCATGGAGAGCTCCCAATTAGAGCGCCAGCCGGACCTTTGAATGGGCTGGTTGTCCGTGTGGCCTTCAACGTAAATACTGTGTCCGGCCGCCTCCGAATTCAAAACCTTAGCCACCGCCTGCAGGGTCCGGCGCGCTTCGGGCTTGAGCACGGCCTTGCCGGAATCAAAAAGAACCCGGTCGAGAACGGTCACCACAAGCCCGCGGTCCCCGACCGACAAAGAAAGCTCCCCCCGTGAAAGCTCCCCCTGCAAGCCCTTTTCCAAACCCGATTTGGCCTGCGAAAGCCCGGTGCCGGACTGGGCAAGCAGTTCGGTAATTTCAAGGTTGAGGCGCTTGATCTCCCGGCTAAGACTCTCAAGAGTGGCTGACTGCTCCCGGTTCAAGCGTTCGAGATCCCCCCGGGGCGTGCCGCAGCCGCCAAAGGCCATCCCAAGGATTAGAAGCGTCACCCCCGGGAAATAGGCGGAATTTTTCTTCCATGCTTTAGAAATCACCGGGCCCCCGGCCAATGGAACCAGACAACGGCAAAAACCACGGCTGAAGCAACATAAGAAACGATCAATAAGATCCGCTCCGTACGGCCAAGCTCGAACCCATCACCTTGAGATGCTCCTCCGAGGGACGATGC
>JAHFHI010000045.1 GCA_023246995.1 Candidatus Omnitrophota bacterium | reverse complement strand
AGTCTGGGTATACCCTTCAAAATAGGCAAGCTCCAGAACCTCCCGGTGAATCCCGCCGAGCCCGGCAAGCACTCCCTTGAGAGTGATCTTAAGGCCCAGGTTTTCCATGTCCGGCGCTTCGCTCTGGGCAAGGTTTTCGTGACCCTCCTGATCGAGCGAAACTTTCCCTCTTTCTTTTCTACGAAGCGAACGCACCCGGTCGATTGCCCGGCTCCTGGTAATCGTTATCAGCCAGGCCTCGGGACGGCCCCGCTTGGGGTCATAATTTCCGGCGCGGCGCCAGGCTTCAAGAAAAACTTCCTGAAGGAGATCCTCGGCCTCCGGGCGGCTTGCCAGGATCCGGAAAGCCATGGTGTAGGCAAGCGAGGCATAAGCATCGTAGAAAGCCTCGAAAGCGGCCTTGTCGCCCGAGGCCATCCTGCGAATCAGTTCCATCGATGGGTCGACGGTGTTGACGGGCATGCGAGTTATCTATCACAAAGCGCCGCCTTAGGCAATCCTTTAGCAATCCGCACCGCCGGGTGCGCCGTAGTAAAAGTTAGAAACGCGACTCAATGGGAAGTCGGATGCGGTCGATATGAGAATAATTCCCAACCACAGGAGACGAAGCCTATGGCCTATGTAAGTCCCCTTCGCATGGCGGCGTTAACGTTTGGGCTTTTGTGGATTTCAGCTCCCCCGCTATTTGCCCAAACAACCCTCGGCCTTCAGGCGCCCGAGACCGGTTCTATGATCCCGCAGGAATTCCAAAAGCTCGGTCCTCTCGAAAAAGACCGCTCCGGGGGCATCAACTCCAAAGAGGCGTTCTCCGGCACCGACTTAAGCGGACATCCCGGATCCGTATTTTTCAGAGCAAACCGCCAGAGTCCAAAAAATTACTCCCGGCGTGTGCAAGCCTTCGGCCGCGAACTTGCCGCGGTGCATTATTTGATGCGCTCGGCATAGGACCCAAGCATCCGGACGGCTTGCCCGGCCGCGGGCTTTGTGCTAGTGTACGCGCCATGCGTAAACTGATCCTTGGTTCTTTCTTTTTTCTCGTCGCGTCCTGTGGCCTCCCGAATCCGGGGCAAGCAGCCGAAATCGAACCCCAGGGAAGCCCGGCCCGAAAGCTCCAGCGAGGCTTTTTGAATGTGGTTCTTTCTCCCATTGAGCTTGCCCATGACTGGGCCATCCTGAAAGATAGAGACGATACGGCCATTCCGACCTGGGTGCTAAGCATTATCCGGGGCTCTTCGAAAACCATGGCACGGGGCCTGGTCGGCGCCTATGAAATGGTGACGGCGCCCATCCCCATCCCTTCTTATTATGAGCCGGTCATGAAACCGGAATTTGCCTGGGAATATCTGGAAAAAGATCCCCACGCGCCCGTCAATTTAAAGTCCCGCTAGACTTCGCCGGAGATTCCCGGCAAGAGCCGGTTACCGGCTGTTCTCGTTGAAGATACGCTCGAAATCGTGGGAGTGTTTGCGGAAGACCTCGAGAAGTTTCGGGTCAAAGTGCTCGGGCTTGACCCGGCCGTCGCCCTCGAGGATGATCTTGCAGGTGGTCTGGTGATCAAACGCGGGTTTGTAGTGGCGCTTGCTTCGAAGCGCGTCATAGACATCCACAAGCGCGAGAATTCTGGCCTCAAGCGGAATTTCTTCTCCCTTAAGACCTCTGGGGTAACCCGTGCCGTCCCAGCGCTCGTGATGATTCAGGGCGATAAGCGCCCCCAGCTTCAGGACCGGCGCGGTGGAATCGTTTAAAATCTCATAGCCGATAAGGGGATGCTTCATCATGACTTTCCATTCCTCTTCATCCAGCTTCTGCCCCTTGAAAAGGATCTTGTCGGGAATCCCGATTTTTCCGACATCATGCATCGGGCTCGCGCACAAAAGCAGTTCGACATGCGGCTCGCTCATTCCGATCGCGCGGCCGAGCATCGCGGCGTAGAGACTCAAGCGCTTGACATGATCGGCGGTTTCCTCGTCTTTGTATTCCGTGGCCCGGGTGAGCCGGTAAATCGTTTCGATATAAGCGTCTTTAAGCTGCTTGTTCATCTTGTCGAGTTCTTCGACGGCGTGCCGGAGCTGCGCGGTCCGGTCATTGACTTTTTCTTCCAGAAAATCCGCCTTGATCTCGAGCTGGCTTTGGAGCTGGCGGACTTTGAGGAGATTGTGAATGCGCGCCAGAACCTCAGAGACTTTCATGGGCTTGTTTAAAAAATCCGTGGCCCCGGAACTCAAGGCCCGCAGGCAGATATCCTCATCGGTCTCTCCGGTCAGGACCAGGATCGGGACAAACACCTGACTGCCGTTTTCGGCCTTGCGGATTTCGCGCATCACGTCAAAGCCGTCCATATAGGGCATCTTGATATCCAACACCACGAGATCGGGCTGAAATTCGCGGTAAACCCCCTCGGCCTTGCGGGAATCTGCGATATAACGAACCATGTGGTAATCGTTTTCTTTGAGAACTTCTTCGAGGGCCATGCCGATGGCGACCTCATCATCGACGATGAGGATCTTGGATTCCAAAATACGCTTTTCAAGATCCATAGGCGAACAGACTTCTTAGTTAAAGGTTACGGGAAACAACGCACACTAAACCAATCCAAGTATGCCTTAGGGTCTTGAAATGCGCAAATAGGGCTTAAGTGGCGGGGGGTGGGGTAAAAGGAATCTCGACTTCCAAATCGGCGGGGCCGCCCGTCTTGATCTCAAGGGGAAGGATCGCTTGAATCTCCTCAAAAAGGCAGATCTTGGCATCCTCCCGGCAATAATAAAGCCTGGCTCCGAAAGTAACCCGAGCGGCACCCGGGGCAAAGGCTCTTGCTGAAATCGTAAGAGGAAAGCTCGCGGCCCCTTTTTTAAGCTCGGCGGAACTTTCTTCCGGGAATTGAAAAAGCTTCTCATCCCCGGAAACCCAGGTAAGTCTTGAGGGCGCTTCCAGGGCAAACTTATAGCCCTTTGGGAGCGTCAGGGTGAGCCTTAACGTGACATCCCCGGGTCCCATCGAGCGGGACTCCAAATCAAAGCTTCTGCCGCGAAACTTTTGCGCGACGGGTTTTGAAAAGTTTTCAATTCCCGTGAGCTCAAGCGTCCGGACTTCCTTTTGGGCAGGGTCTAGGACACGCACGGCGTGGTTATTGGTATCCGCGATATAGAGCTTCCCGCCGAGAAACGCAAGGCCTCCGGGCTCGAAAAATTCCGCCTGCTCAAGCGGGCCGTCTTTGGCCCCATGCCGGCCGGTGCCGGCGTAAGTGCGGCTTGTTTGGGCCGCCGGGTCGATCACTTTGATCTTGGAGTTATACGTATCCGCCACGTACAAAAGCCCGCCCTGATACTCGACTCCGAGGGCATGCTGCAACCGGGCCGTTTCCCGCCCGCCGTCAACATCCCCGAACTCAAAAAGATCTTCACCGATCAGGGTGCGCACGTTTCCCTCCGGAGAGATATCCGCCGCGCGAACCGAACTGACTTCACTATCCGCGAAATAAAGAATTTTCCCGTCTGTCGTAATACCGCTTGGCTGCGCCAGGGCCGCCTCAAGAAGCGGTCCGTCAAACCGGGCTTCTCTTCCGGATCCGGCGTGCCGCGCGAGCTCCATCGTCTCAAGGTCTGCCCTGTAAATCTGATGCGGCCCGGCCATGGCGATAAAAAGCTTTCCGTCCTGCACCAGCAGATCCCAGGGAGAATTAAGGGCCGCGGCCGTGCCCCGGCCCGCCAAATCAAAGGAGCGCCCCTGCACGCCGGTTCCCAAAAGGGTGCGGACTTCTCGGTTCTTTAAATCAGCGCGGCGGATCAAATGATTCTCGGTATCCGCGATGTAAAGAAAATCCCCTTCCGGGAAAACCCCTTGCGGGTGAAAAAAACGGGCGGTCTCAAAAGTTCCGTCTTCGGCGCCCGGCGCGCCGCCGCCGATCACGTCACGGATCTTTCCCGAAGGGTCCGCGACAAGGATCCGGTGATGATTGGAGTCGGTGATAAAAAGTCTGTTTGTTTTTTCATCGCCTCGGATTTTTCCTGGGAAAGCCAGAAGGGAAGGCTCCCGGCGCGATGGCTCAAGCGCGAATTCGAACGGACCGGGTTTAAGACGGCCCCGGGCTTTGAAATAATCCGCCGCCCGGCCGATCACTTCGTCAAAAAGCTCGAAAATTCCCTCGCCGGATTGGACGCCGATAATCCGGCCGTCGGGATTGATCAAAACAAGAGTCGGCCAGGATCGAATCGCGTAAGTTTCCCAAACTTCCATGTCCCGGTCATTGAGCACCGGGTGTTTGATCCCATAGCGCAGGATGGCCTGGCGGATGGACTCTGTCCCTTTTTCGTTCTCAAACTTGGCCGAGTGAATGCCGATCACGACAAGTTCTTCGGGATATTTTTCCTCAAGGCGCTTCAGATCCGGAAGCACGTGCATGCAATTGATGCAGCAGAAAGTCCAAAAATCGAGCAGGACGATTTTCCCGCGAAAATCTTTAAGGGAAAAGGGTCTGTCGGTGTTGAGCCAATCCAGATGAACGGGGAAATCCGGAGCCGCGATCAGGCCTTCAAGGCGCTTATCCTCCATGTCGGAAAGAGGCGCCTTTCGGGATGCCATGGCCCCCGCGGGCCCAGCCTGAAGGAAGCAAAACGCGGCGGAAGCGATAAGCACCAAGGTCCGCCGCAAGGCTCTCATACATAACGGGCTAGGCAGGATAAAAGGGAGCAACCGGTCTTTACTTCAGGACTTTTTGGAGTCGCCGGGACCTTCACCGGGGTCTTTGATCGCCCGCTTGAACTCCCGGATCCCGTCCCCGAGCGCGCGGCCGATTTCCGGAAGCCGCTTGGCGCCGAAGAGCAGAAGGGCCACGATCAGAATCACAAAAATTTCCATGGGGCCTGGCATACTCATAGGGATTCCTCCGTTTCGTGATACAATACCAAAAATTGTCCGTACGAGCAATCAAACATACGGAGGGCCCCACGATGAGACTTTTAGTGACGGGTTCACTCGGCCTTCTGGGCCAAGCCCTTATGCGGATGCTGGCCGAAAAAACGACCGGATTTGATGTGTTGCTTTCTTCACGCAGCTTCCCGGCCGAAGGCGGCCACATCCCCTTTCCCTTCCAAATTATGGACGTGACGGACCCGATCCAGACATCCTGGGTCGTCGAGCGTTTCAGACCTGACGCGGTGATTCACACCGCGGCCATGACCCGGGTCGACCCGGCCGAAAAAGATCCGGAGGCTTGTTGGAAAATCAATGTCACAGGCACGGAAAACCTCCTGAAAGCCTGCGCTCGCACCGGGAGCCATTTCATCCATCTGTCGACGGATTTTGTTTTTGACGGCAAGGCCGGCCCCTACCGTGAGACCGAACCCGTCCATCCCGTCAATTTTTACGGAAAATCCAAAGCTGCGTCCGAGGAACTCCTTTTTCAAAGTGCCGTGCCCTGGACGATCCTCCGGACCATTCTCGTTTACGGAGCCACAGACCCGATGCTCGTGGAACGCTCCAATTTCGCGCTTTGGGTTAAAAACTCCCTCGAACAGTCCCGCCCCATCCGGGTGGCTTCCGACCAGTGGCGGATGCCGACCCTTGTCCAAGATTTGGCTTGGGCCTGTCTGGAAACAGCCCGTCGCCGCACACTTGGAATTTTCCATATTTCCGGCCCGGAAATGGTGAGCGTCTTCGAATTCGCCCAGAGAGTGGCCCACTTTTTCAAACTCCCCCAAGGGCTTATGAGCCCGGTGGACACTGCCGAATTGGGTGAACCGGCCCCAAGGCCCCCCAAAACCGGCTTTATCCTTGAAAAGGCCCGCCGGGAACTTGGCTATGCCCCGCACTCCCTGGAGCAGGGCTTGGAATTGCTCCAAAAACAGATCGCGGCTATTAGCCCCTTGGAGATCCACAAATAATTCAAGAAAATGGCCCCTTTCGACGAAATATTCAGAAAGCTGGCTCCGTCTATTAGGGGAGGCCCAAAAGGGCTTTAGAGCTATCTGCTATACTTTTTTTTGAATTCACGTAGCCTAAAGGGAGGAACCATGAAGAAGTTTTTGATGTTCTGCGCCGCACTAAGCCTGCTGAACGTTTTTTTCACCCCGCGTGTTTTCGCTTTTTCGGTTTCCTATGATCAAAAGGTGTCGGTGCAGGATAACGCCGTCGCCACGATCAAGGTAGTCGTCAAAGACGAAAAAATGAAAGCCGAGTCGGATTTCGGAGGCATTGCGACCGTCATGCTCCGCAATGAGACCGGCACTTACAGTTATCTTCCGGCACAGAAAATGGCCACCAAGATCCCGGCCTCCATGGACCGTCCGAACCTCACGCGCGATCTGCCCCGCTTCCTGGATTTCCTCCAGGAAAACAAAGCCGAAAAAGTGGGCGCCGAGCAGCTCCTCGGCTATGACTGCGACGTTTACAAGTTTATCGAACCGACGATCCAAAAAGAAGCCAAGGCCTGGGTTTGGAGGGAAAAATCTTTCCCCGTCAAAATTGAAGTGACCGCACCGGAAGGTTTGACCACGGTCGAGCTGACCAATATCCAGTTTGACCCGCAGATCGATGAAGCGGTTTTTCAGGTCCCAACCGACGCTAAAGTGCTCGATCTGGAAGCCGCCGCCCAGCAGGCCCCCGTGCAAGCCGCCGCAGAAGGCGGACTCCCGGAAGCCCCGGCCGCTGACGCCCCCGCTCCGACCCCGGCGGTTCCCGAAACCGCACCCGCTGCTCCCGCGGAAGTCCCGGCGGTTCAATAACCGCCTGATCCGTACGGATATCAGAAACCCGACGGTCTTGAGCAGGCTTTAAATTTAGCGGCTGGATCCCAGCTCCTTGAATTGAAAATTCCGATTCCGGCTTCACCCGCTTTTTTCCCTGCTTCATTCACCCTCTCATCCCTGTCGTTTTTCTCGTATTCATAATTTGCGGTGGTATAATCCCCAGGTTACGAAAGGACACCGGTATGACCACCGTGATGGCGCAGGGAATCCGCTGGAATCTCTCCGAGCTTTACCAAAGCTTAAGTGACCCCGCAATCGAAAGGGATCTGAAGCAGACCCTTGAAAAGGCCCAGGCTTTCGAAAAGACCTACAAGCCATTTTTTGAAACTCCGGCAGCCTGCGAAAGGCTTCCTCTTGGGCGGCTGCTTGAGGATTATAAGCTCCTGGCCACGACTCTGACCAAGCTGGGCGTCTTTGCCCATCTTTCGTTTGCCTCCGACACGTCGCGGCCTGAAACCGGCGCCTTCCTCCAAAAAATTCAGGTGGCCCTCACCGACATTCAGGCTTATCTGGTTTTCTTTGAAGTCCGCTGGAGCGGCCTTGATGAGGCTCTCGCCCAAAAACTCATGGCCGCACCCGACGCCGCCTGTGATCGCCATTTTCTCGAAAAGCTTCGAATCTATGCCCCGCACACCTTGGCCGAGGGAGAAGAAAAAGTCATGTCGTCCAAAGCCAACTCGGGGGTGAGGGCCTTCGGGAGACTCTTTGACGAGGTCATCAATAACATTCCTTTTGAAATCGAAATCGACGGCCAGAAAGTCCGTAAGAGTGAAGCCGAGGTTCTTTCCCTGTTTCATTCGCCCCGGCGCGAAGAGCGCGTGAAGGCCTCCGAGAGCCTCACACGGGGCCTTGCCAAAGAAAGCAAGCTCCTGACCTTCATCTATAACATGATCCTTCAGGACCACCGGATCGACCTTAAATTACGCCGCTACAGCCATCCCATGGACCCGATGAATCTTTCCAATGAAATCGAGCGCACAAGCGTTATGAGCCTGATCGAATCGGTCAAAGCTTCCTACCCCGTGGCCATGCGTTATTACCGGTTGAAACGGCGGCTTCTCGGCCTCGATAAACTCTATGACTATGATCGCTACGCCCCCCTGCCCGGGGATGAGACCAAAGTTTCTTTTGAAGAATGCCGCCGGATCGTGCTCGGGGGTTATGATGCCCTCTCTCAAGAAGCCGGGGAGATTGTGGAAATGTTTTTTGAGCGCGGCTGGATCGATGCCGAAGTTCGTGAAGGCAAACGCGGCGGAGCTTTCTCCTGCCAGACCACCCCCGACCTCCACCCTTACATCCTGGCCAATTATACCGACACCCTTCGGGATGTCATGACCATCGCCCACGAACTCGGCCATGGCCTGCATCAATACCTGGCCGGGAAGAAAGTCGGGATCCTGGAGTCGGATGCCCCGCTCACCATGGCTGAAACGGCCTCGGTCTTCGGAGAGATGCTCATTTTTGAAAAAATCTTGAGCGAGGAGCACGATCCGAAAAAACGCCTCGGGCTTCTCTGCGGAAAAATCGACGATAACTTCGCGACCGTTTACCG
>JAHFHI010000300.1 GCA_023246995.1 Candidatus Omnitrophota bacterium | reverse complement strand
TTCAAAAGTTTTTGCAAAACCGAGCCCGGGATCAACGACGATTTGTTCGGGCTCAAGACCGGCCTCGAGGGCCATCTCAAGGCTCTGGGCCAGCTCCTGACAGACCTCGGCCACCACATCCTCATACACGGCAAGCGACTGCATGGTCCAGGGGCGGCCGCGGCGGTGCATCAAAATAAGTCCCGCGCCGTAGCGGCGCACCAGCTCGGCCATTTCAGAGCCCGAATCCCGGAGCGCGCTCACGTCGTTAATGATGTGCGCTCCCTTTTCCAGGCACAGCCTTGCGATTTCAGGTTTGGTGGTATCGATCGAAACCGGGATGCGTATCTTTTGAAGGATGCCTTCCAGCACCGGTAAAATCCGCCGGGCCTCTTCCGAGGCCGGGATCAAATCCGCGCCGGGCCGGGTGGACTCGGCACCGAGATCCAGGATATCAGCCCCCTGCCCGGCCAGATCAAAAGCCCGGCGCAGGGCTTCGGACGGATCAAAGAAACGTCCGCCGTCGGAAAAAGAATCCGGGGTGATGTTAAGGATCCCCATCATCAGGATCTTTTTGGAACAGTCAAGCCGTTCGCCGCGTATTTTCCAGAACATAGGGCTCTCTTAAATTTTTTTAAACAATTCCGGGGAGCTGATTTTGAGGCGCCGCCGCGGGGACCTCTTTGGGGAGCGCTCCGTTTAATCCCAAGAGCTCCCGGACCTCGGCGGCATCCAGCACTTCTTTTTCAAGGAGCCGCTCGGAGAGCTTGCGAAGTTTGGAATCATTTTCCTGGAGCAAATCCCGGGCTCTTTGATAACACTCATCGACAATCCGCCGGACTTCTTCATCGATCAAAACTGCCGTGCTTTCGGAATAGTCTTTTTCGTGCATCAGATCCCGGCCCAGAAATATCTGCCGGTCTTTTTTACCGAAGGTCAGATGGCCCAGTCTTTTGCTCATCCCGAATTCGCAGACCATGCGCTGGGCATAGGCCGTGGCTACTTCCAGGTCGTTATGCGCCCCGGTCGTAATCGACTGAAAGACGAGTTCCTCGGCCACCCGGCCGCCGAAGAGCACCGTGATTTTATCGTAAAGCTCTTTTTCGGAAACAAGGTAACGGTCTTCGATCGGAAGATTGAGAGTGTATCCGAGCGCCTGGGTGCCTCTCGGGATAATCGACACCTTGTGAAGTTGATCGGTGTCTTCTTTAAGAAGAAGCGTGAGCAGCGCGTGGCCCGACTCATGGACCGCCACAATCTCTTTCTCGCGCCGTGAAATCAAGCGGCTTTTTCTTTCCGGCCCGGCCATCACCCGTTCAATGGATTCCTCAAGCTCTTCTTGAGTCACGGAATCCTTGTCGCGGCGCGCCGCCAGGAGCGCGGCTTCATTGACCAGGTTTGCAAGGTCCGCGCCCGAAAAACCCGGCGTCTGTCGCGAGATTTTGGCAAGATCCGAGGAGGGGTGAACTTTGATGCCGCGAACATGCACGCTCAAAATTTCCTCGCGGCCCCGGATATCGGGCCGGTCGATAACGATCTGCCTGTCAAAACGCCCGGGCCGAAGAAGCGCGGGATCGAGCACATCCGGCCTGTTGGTGGCGCCGATCATGATCACACCGGCCTGGGTGTCAAACCCGTCCATTTCGACAAGCAGTGCGTTTAGGGTTTGCTCCCGCTCGTCATGTCCTCCGCCGATTCCGGCAAAACGCTGACGGCCCACGGCATCGATTTCATCAATGAAAAGAATGGCTCCCCGGCCGCTGGTCTTGGCGGCTTTTTTACCCTGCTCAAAAAGATCCCGCACCCGAGCCGCGCCCACCCCCACAAACATTTCCACAAAATCCGAACCGCTGATGGAAAAAAAGGGGACGTTGGCCTCTCCGGCCACGGCTTTGGCCAAGAGCGTTTTGCCCGTGCCCGGAGGCCCCATGAGGAGCACGCCCTTCGGAATGCGCCCCCCGAGTTTTTGAAATCGAAGCGGGTCCTTTAAAAACTCGATGATCTCCTGAAGTTCGTCCTTGGCTTCATCGACGCCGGCAACGTCTTTAAAAGTCACGCGGGTCTTCTCTCCGGCCAGCCTGGCCTTGGACTTGCCGAATGAAAAAATGCGGCCGCCGCCCTGCTGAACGCCTCGGTAGACAAAGAACCAGAAAAACGCCATAAGCAAAATCACCGGAAGAACCGAATAGATAAGGTTTTTCCAGAACACCTGGGGCGGGGAAACCGTAAAGTTCGGGATGTTTTTCCTCAAATAGGGAATCAGCTCCGGATCCACGGGCGGAATATTGACTTGAAAATAGGCCCCGGACTTGAGTTTTCCCCGCACCACATCCTCCACGAGCTCGCAGGAAACAATCTCCTCGGTCTCGGGATTGCGCAGGACCATCTGGAAAAATTCGGCATAGGGGATGCGGTGGATATCGATATTCGGAAAAATAAAAAGCTGAAGGATGACAAAAAAGACAAGGGGGACCATAAAAAGCGCGATCAGACGCTTTCGCTCGGGGTCGGGCCCGCCTTTTGCCGGCGGAATGGGTCCTGTCGTTAAAGTCGGACTTTTTTTGAGGTCAGCCATAGTTGAACGCAGATCCTTCGTGAAATTCCGCATAGTCTATCATTGTAAAGCCTATTTTGCCAAACCT
>JAHFHI010000044.1 GCA_023246995.1 Candidatus Omnitrophota bacterium | reverse complement strand
TCATCTGGAATGGTTTTTTGAAAAATTTCCGGCGGGACAGTTCTGGGAGTGGCTCGCCGATTCTCCCGCCGAAGGGCTTGAATGGATGATCAAACTTTTCGGTTCAAGCCGCTACCTTTCAGATATTTTGATTTCGGATGAGGAGATCTGGGGGTGGCTCGGGGGCCGCCGCGAGGAACTCGGGCTTGACCGAACACGGGCAGTCCTCGGGCATGCGGCCGCTGGAGAAGGGGGCAACCTGGAAGCTTTGCGGGCGCTGCGCCGCCGTGAAACCCTTAGAATTGCCATGGCCGAGCGGCTTTTCCCCGAACACCTGGCAGAAGTCTTCGAGAGTTTTTCAGCTTTGGCGGATTTTATCCTGGGAAAAGTCCTCCTCCTTTCGGGTTTTCAGAGCGGTGGAATTTGCGTTTTGGGGCTCGGTAAACTCGGGGGACGTGAGCTTAATTTCGGTTCCGACGTCGATCTTTTGTTCCTTGTCGAGCAGTCCGTGGACAGCGAAGAGACGGTGAAGCTTTTGCAGCGCTTTTTGAGCGCTCTCAAGGAAGGCGGCCGGGACCAGGCGCTTTACCGGGTGGATCTCCGGCTCCGGCCTCACGGGGATCACGGCAGCCTGTTTATGACTCCCAGGGATTGCCTTCATTATTATGAAGCCGAGGCGGACGCCTGGGAGTATCAGATGCTGATCAAGGCGCGGCCGGTCGCGGGTTCCGAGGGGCTGGGTCAGAAGTTCCTCGATGCGCTTAACCCTTTTATTTTTCGCAAGGAATGGCCCGGCGATATTTTGGAAAGGATCCGCCAGGTCAAGCGCCGCTATGAAGCGATGGTGGAGGAGAAGGGTGAGACGCGCAGCAATATCAAGCTTGGCCTCGGAGGTATCCGCGACGCCGAGTTCAGTGTCCAGATGCTGCAGCTTATTTTCGGGCACCGGTATCCGGCCCTTCAGGCGCCGGGTATGTTCGGGGCTCTTGAAATCGCCCGTCAGGAAAAGCTTCTCAAGGACAGGGAATACGGCATCCTGAAAGAAAACTACGCTTTTTTACGGAGGATTGAAAACCGGCTTCAGCTTTTTGATAATCAGCAAGCTTTTAACATCCCCAAAGATCCGGCTCGGCTGAAGGCCCTGGCGCGGGACATGGGTTTTCGGGACAAGGCCGGCCGGCCGGCCTCCGAAAATTTTCGCGAACATTTAAATGTCCTCCAGGATCAAACCCGCGGGCTTTTCGAAAAATTCTTTTATGGCCGAAGCCGGCCCGCTTAAAGGTCCTTCAAGGTCCGGTGTGCGCAGTGATATAATGAACCGCATTTTCAACCTGGGGAAATAAAGGGCCATTCCTTGCTCAAAGAAAATCAGGCGCGTTCACCCCTTATGATGATTCGAAAACCGGAAATCCTCTCCTGGACTCTTTTTAATTCTGGCCAGCCTTTCGGGATGGCATCTCACGCAGAGGAATCTTGCGGAAAAAGCCCGGCTCAAATTCGAGGAGGATATCCATCATATCCAGTTCCGGATCGAGGAGCGCATGGCCATTTATGTCAATGTCCTCCACGGGGCCCGGGGTCTTTTCGCGGCGAGCCGGAGCGTCGAGCGGTCCGAATGGGCGGCTTATATCCGGGCCCAGGATATCGAAAAACGGTATCCGGGATTTCTCGCTTTTGAATTTATCGAACGAGTGAGTGAAAAAAGCCGGCCCCGATTTGAGAAAAAGATCCGCGAAGACACCGCCATGAGCCCGATCGGTTATCCGGCCTTCAGGATCCACCCCGAAGGCCGGCGTGAAGAATATTTCGTGGTGAATTATATCGAGCCTTTTCAGGATAACGAGCGGATTTTTGGGTTTGACATCGGTTCCGAGCCGATCCGCCGACAGGCCCTGGAGTGGGCACGGGATACGGGCGGCCCGGCTCTGACAAAAAAGATCGAACTTCTTCAGGCTACCGGAGGTGAGCGATCCGGATTTTTAATCCTGACGCCGGTTTACC
The DNA here is from genome assembly GCA_023246995.1 of Candidatus Omnitrophota bacterium. Taxonomy (GTDB): domain Bacteria; phylum Omnitrophota; class Omnitrophia; order Omnitrophales; family Aquincolibacteriaceae; genus JAHFHI01. The sequence continues at coordinate 6,376 of JAHFHI010000044.1, read as the reverse complement.
GCCGCGCCTTTGATCTTGAAAACCTTGAAGACCGGCGCCAGGCCCTGCTTGGTTTTGTGAGCGCCGTGGTGCGTGCCGCTAATTTTTTCAGGGACATTCTCGGCCGCTACACCCTGAAGCCCGGCATCCGGGTGCGTGTCTTTGACGGCCGGGACCCGGAAACGAGAAAACTTCTCTATGATACCGCGTCCCAGGGGCGCAAAAGCGGAAGGCCCGGAAATATTCCGGTCCGCTTTCAGGCCGGAAGCGCGCTTGTGATGCCGGGCGCGACCTTTTATCTGGATTTTCAGGCCACGGAAGATTTTGGGCTCGAAAACAACCAGGAGAAGCAGCTGCCCGCGCTTTTACTGGCCGGAACCAGCGCTTTGAGTTTTCTTTTCTGCCTGATGATTTATTTCTTGAGCACTTCAAGGCAGCGGGCTCTGAAGCTCGCCGAAAAGATGACACGGCACTTGAAGGACGAAATCGAAGAGCGCGGCCGGGCCGAAAAGGAGCTTCGCCTAAGCGAGAAGAGGCTCCAGGCCCTCGTTGATAACGCCCCGGCCGTGATCTATTGGAAGGACGGGGAAGGCCGGTATGTGCTGATCAACCGCCGGTACGAAAAACTTTTTGGCGTGACTCGCCGGGCCGTTACGGGGAAGACGGATTTTGATATTTTTGAAAAGAAAATTGCGGAGCAGTTTTGCAAAAATGACGCCCGTGTTTTAGAAACGAGAACCGCCGAGGAATACGAGGAAGTCGTCGGCCAGGACGACGGGCCCCACACTTACATCTCGGTCAAATTTCCGCTTTTTGGGGCCGACGCGGAACCTCTCGGGGTTTGCGGCATCTCCACGGATATTACCGAGCGCAAGTCCATGGAAGAAACCCTGAGGCGAACGATCGCCGAGCTCGACGCCTCCGGGCGCAAGCTCGAAGAGGCCAATCAAAAACTTCTCGAGCTTGATCATCTGAAAACTAATTTCATGCGCGCGGCATCCCATGAGCTTAGAACCCCGCTTACGTCCATTAAAGGCTATGTGGCGCTCATGCTCCGGGCCTCGGATGCCGAGATCGCGCCAAAGCATAAGGAGTTTTTGGCCACGGTCAAAAAAGCCACCGACCGGCTTCACCGCCTGGTCAATGATCTCCTGGATCTTTCCAAGATCGAAGCCGGGCGTGAGCGCCTGAACAAGACATGGAATCAACCGCGGGACTGGCTTACCGAGGAGTTCGAGCTTTTTAAAGCCCAAGCCGCGCAAAAAAATATCGAGATGGATTTTGAGATCAAAGACGCTCTTTCAAAAATTCACTGCGATGCCGACCAGCTCAAGCAGGCGGTCGGCAATCTCTTGAGTAATGCCGTTAAGTACACGCCGACCAAAGGGCGCGTAAAACTTTCGGCCGTAATCGAAGAGGGCCGGCTGCGCATTGACGTGATTGATTCGGGTATCGGAATCCGAGAAGAAGACCGCACGCGGATTTTTGAGCCCTTTTGCTCCATCCAGCACCCCGGATTGGAAGTGCAGGAAAGTACGGGCCTCGGATTAAGCCTGGTCAGAGCGATCACGGAAGCCCACGGCGGAACCGTTACGTTCACAAGCCGTCTTCACCAGGGCGCGTGCTTCACGATTCTGCTGCCTCTTGATACCGAAACTTCGCCGGTTTCATAGAAGCTCGAGGCCCCCCAAAAAAAGTATAACTGCAAGTCCTTATCCCTATTAAGTTTAAATCAAGTTGACATTCTTGAATTTAAGTCGGACAATACACGTCCAATTTTCTTAAGAGCGCTGAAAAATTTCTGTCAGCCGTTAGGTTGTCCCGGAGCGGAGTTTTGCGGGAGATGAGGGCCCTTGAAAGAAACCGAAGGCGGAGTCCAGAAAAAAGTTTTGATCGTGGAAGACGACGCGGGGATCAGCAGCCTCATCAAAGTGATTCTTGAAAGTGAACCGGGCTTCCGGGCGCTTATCTGCCCCACCACCGCGGCCGCGCTCTATGAGATCGAAAAATTCGATCCCGACCTGATTCTCATGGATATTGATTTGAAAGACACGGCCGTGGACGGAATCGAATTTTACGGCCTGCTGAAAACCATTTTCAAAAAAGATTCCGAGGATCTTCCGATGCTGGTGGTTTCGGCCATGAGCGGTCCCGAGCTCCAGCAAAGAGCCCTTCAAAGCGGAGCCCGGGATTATTTGCTCAAGCCCTTTGAGCCCGAAGAGCTTTTGGGGGCGTGCCGGCGCATCTTGACGAAACCGGGGCAAGTGTCGGCTTAACTTGAGGAGAATAAACAGATGCCACAGGATTTGAGCGCGGCCCAGGAACTTATCAAAACGCTTATTGAATTTTGCGTGAATTACAGCTTCCAGGTTCTGGGAGCCTTTCTGGTCCTGTTTCTCGGTCTTTTGCTGGCCAATAAGATTGCCTCCGGTTTAATCAAGCTCTTCCAAAAGAAGCAGCTTGATATCACCCTTTCGAAATTTATGGCCGGGTGTGTCAAGGTTTTGATCCTGGTCTTCGCGGTCATTATCGCGCTCGGCAAATTCGGAATTACCATCGCGCCTTTTGTCGCGGCTTTGAGCGCCATGGCCTTCGGGGTAAGCATTGCTGTTCAGGGGCCGCTTTCCAATTACGGCGCGGGGATTACGATCATTCTGACCCGGCCTTTTGTAGTGGGCAATACCATCTCGGTCGCCGGGGTGAGCGGGGTGGTGGAAGAAGTCAAGCTGGCCTGCACGATCCTTACCGACGAGGACGGGGTCCGTATTACCATCCCCAACAAGGACGTGGTGGGGCAAATCCTCTGCAATTCCCGGGAATATAAAATCGTTGAAGGGGTCATCGGAATTGGCTATGATAGCCCCTCCGAAAAAGCCATCCAGACTCTCGCACAAACCCTGCAAGGTTTTGCCGAGGTCGCTCGGGAACCCAAGCCGCAGATCGGCATTCAGGGATTTGGGGACTCCTCGGTTAATATCGGGTATCGCTACTGGGTTCCGACGGCTCGCTATTTTCAAACCCTCTACGCGGTGAATCTCGCTCTTTACAAGGCACTCACGAATGCGGGGATCAGTATCCCATTCCCCCAAAGGGAAATAAGAATTCTAGGGGCAGCCCAGACGCTTCAGGCTGTGCCGGCAGGAGCATCCAAGTGATAAGAAGGATTTTAATATCGGTTTTATTTTTAACGGCCCTTATGGCCGCCATGCTTAACGTGGGCGGACATATTTTAGCGGCCCGCGCGGCCCAAGAGGTTTTGGGCGTGCCGGTAAAGATCGCCAAACTGGATCTCGGTATTTTTTCCGGCCGGATGGGGCTTTACGGCGTTGAAATCCGAAACCCCGAAGGGTTCAAGGAAAAGACCCTCGCTTCAATCCCCGAAATTTATGTCAGCGCCAACCTGCTCGCACTTTTCAAACGGGATATTCATATCCGCGAAATACGGCTCAATCTCGATCAAATCATCATTGAAAAAAACGCGGCGTCCAAGATTAATCTGCTCGAATTGAAAACCAGCCGCGGCGCGGGAGGGCAGGCCTCCCCGCAAGATTCGTCCGGAAAACCGTTGCCGCCGTCTGAACCAAAGCCGGCCCCGAAAATGAACCTTAAAATCGATGAAGTGCGCTTGAGCCTCGGCCGGGCCCGCTATGTGGACAGCTCGTCAGGCACTCCGTCCGTTAAGGAGTTTCCGCTTGAGATCCGCGATTTGGTCCTCCGTGATGTCACGGATCCGGCCGAAGTGGTTCAGGAAATCGTGGCCAAAACGCTTGAAAAAGCCGGGATGAACGCGCTTCTCGGAAAGCTTTCGGATCTGACCGGCAGCCTGGCCGGCGAAGGAGAAAAAGTCTTGGAATCAGTCAAAGGCGAGTTCGGCGGATTGGTCAAAAAGCTGAAAGCGTCCTCTTTCTAATCGAGTCGCGGAATCATTTTTATCTTTAAGTAAACCAATATTAAGGAGAAACAGCATGTTGAAAAAATTAAGCGTGTTTTTAGGGATGCTTCTTTTAGGATTTTCCGGGCTTCAGGGCAATGCCCTCGGCTATGAGATTCCGCGGGAAGATTCCAAGGCCAAGTTCTTTTATGTCTTTGGCCCCGGCGGCAGCCCGCTTGACGGAAAAGAATCGGATGAATACAGCTTTTTCATTGATGTCCCCGAGGCTTCGGCCGAGGACGTGGTGATCAAGGTGTATGATCCCGATACCGGCGGTTTCTATGATGCCGGGACGGCGCCGTGGAATACCGAAACGGAGTTTTCGGTTTCCGGCGCATCGCTTCTTGATAAGCAGAGTTTCCGGGGCGATTATGACCAGAAACAGTTTCAATTCGGACCTTATAATAAGGCCCAGGGTGAAAAAATCGGGGGGCACTACCGCTTTACGCTCAAGGTAAAAACCCTAAGCGGAGATGACCTTAATCTTTTCAATATCGCGATCAGCCCCGAGCAGGCCGAAGCCTCGAGCAACAAGTTTACCTTCGTGCTGCGCTCGAGCCGCGGGGATGAAATGTCTTTCTATCCCCAGGTGGGGGATGGCGTGCAGAAGCTGATCGTGCGCAATTTCGATCTTGATAAGGAAGGCGGGGTGAGCAAGATTCAGGACCCCGCTTCTAAGGCCACGACCACGATTAACGATTCGGTGAGCGGCCAGTGGGCGGAAACCGAAGTGCCTCTTTCCGGCGCGGGCCCGAGAAGGCTCGAGTATAAAGTCACGACGCTTTATCAGCGCCAGGGCCACGCGGGAATCGAAATTAAAGACGAACAGGGCAGAAATGTTCCTATTTATTTTAGAAAGGGTCAAGCGCCCAAGCCGGTTGCGCAGGCTCCGGTGGTGAAAAAGGCGGCCGAGCCGGTTCCGGCGCCGAAGAAAACCCTTGCCTGCAACCAGTTTGTTTTTGATGCCACGAAGTCTTATGACGAAAATAACGACAGCATTGCCTACGCCTGGAATTTCGGCGACGGCACGACCAGCGCAGATCCGGTCGTAAGCCACGTCTATCAAAAAGGCGGGGCGTATAAAGTGACGCTTTCGGTTACGGACCATTCCGGGCTTGAGTGCGATACGGCCGTTACTTCCCAGGACGTGCAGGTCAATACGCCGCCCGCGGCCGCTTTCTCGGGCGAGACGCTTACCTGCGCGGGGAACCAGGTGGTTTTTAACGCGGGCGCGACCAAGGATGACACTCCGGCTAATCTGCGCTATTTCTGGAGTTTCAGCGACGGCACCAAGGCCGAAGGGGCCCAAGTGACCAAGGTTTTCCAGAAGGGCGGCAACTATGACGTGCTCCTGACGGTCGATGACGGCGCGGGCACTTCCTGCTCGCAGGATTCGGTCCGCAAGTCGATTCGCGTGAACACGCCGCCTGTTGCCAACGCGGGAAGTGACGCGACTTTGTATCTGAAAAATCCCGGAGAGAAGTATGCCGTGGGGTTTAACGGCAGCCGTTCTTCGGATGCCGACGGCAACAAGCTTACCTATGCCTGGGATTTCGGTGACGGCGCAAGCGCCCAGGGGGCGAATGTGCAGCACGTTTATTCCCAGCCCGGGAATTTCAAGGCCACGCTTGTGGTCAATGATAACACCGGAACGGCGTGTTCCACGGCTCTTGACGCAGTCAATATCCGTCTGAATAAGCCGCCGGTAGCCGAGGCCGGGGGTCCGCAGGCCATATGCCAGGGAACGAGTTTGAAATTTGACGCGGGCGCCTCCGCGGGCGAGCAGGGTGAGAACCTTTCTTACGCCTGGAATTTCGGAGACGGAGCCGCGGCATCCGGACAAGCGGCCGAGCATACGTTCAAAAAAGGCGGAACCTATCCGGTTACGCTTACGGTCGATGACGGCAGGGGAACACCGGTTTCCCAGTCCGCGGATGTCACGCAGGTGACGGTCAACTCAAGACCGCGCGCGGTGCTTTCCGGAATCGCAAAAGGCTGCACGGGAGATGTGCTTAATTTTGACGCTTCCGGGTCCGGAGATCCTGACGGGGATGCGCTTGGCTATAGCTGGGATTTTGGCGACGGCACGGCGGCCGTTAAGGGTAAGGCCCGCATGAGCCATCAGTATGCCAAAGGCGGGACCTACAAAGTCCGCGTGACGGTCGATGACGGAAAAGGCGGGGATTGTTCGCTCGCTTCCGAGACGGCGGTGGTCAAGATCAACACGCCCCCGCAGGCCAATGCCGGTCCGAACCTGACCTGCTGCCAGGAGAAGATTTCCGCTTTTGACGGGACAGGCTCCAAGGACGCGGATGGCGACAACATGAGCTATCTCTGGAATTTCGGAGACGGGCAGACATCCACGGAGGCCCGCACCCAGCATGCCTATGTCAAAAGCGGTACTTACAACGCGGTTTTGACCGTGGATGATAACAGCGGCACGGCTTGCAGCCAGAGCACTTCGGG
>JAHFHI010000043.1:7959-8357 GCA_023246995.1 Candidatus Omnitrophota bacterium | reverse complement strand
GCCGGAAGCGTCGGCCGTAACAAAGGGCAAATTGATTTCGGTGCTCTGCGCGCTGGAAAGTTCGCACTTCGCCTTTTCCGCGGCTTCTTTGAGACGCTGAAGCGCCATGCGGTCTTTGCTGAGATCAATGCCTTCGGATTTTTTGAATTCCGCGACGAGCCACTCGATCACGCGGTGGTCAAAATCATCTCCGCCAAGATGCGTATCGCCGTTGGTGGCCTTAACTTCAAAGACGCCCTCACCGATTTCAAGAATCGAAACGTCAAAAGTGCCCCCGCCCAAATCATAGACGGCGATCGTTTCGTCCTTTTTTTTGTCAAGGCCATAGGCCAAAGCCGCAGCCGTAGGCTCGTTGATGATGCGCAGGACCTCGAAGCCGGCGATTTGCCCGGCATCCT
>JAHFHI010000043.1:0-7949 GCA_023246995.1 Candidatus Omnitrophota bacterium | reverse complement strand
TTGGTGGCCTGGCGCTGGGAATCATTAAAATAGGCCGGCACGGTGATAACCGCCTGCTTAATCGTTTCGCCGAGGTAGGCTTCGGCATCAGCCTTGAGCTTTTGAAGGACCATGGCTGAAATCTCGGGCGGTGTAAACTCCCTATTTTCAGCCGGTATCTGAATCACGGCCTCGCCCTGCTTTCCGGCCTTTGCCTTAAACGGAACCAGCTGGCTCTCCCGCAACGCTTCCTCAAAACGCCTGCCGATGAAACGTTTGGCGCTGAAAACCGTGTTTTCAGGGTTTGTAATCGCCTGGCGCTTGGCAGCCTGTCCGACAATCCGCTCCCCTGTTTTGGTAAAAGCCACAACCGAGGGGGTCGTTCGGTTGCCCTCTTTGTTGGCGATAACCTTAGGCTCGCTGCCTTCCATCACCGCCATGCATGAATTTGTGGTCCCTAAATCAATTCCAAGTACTTTAGCCATTTTAATTCTCCTTTTGAGTTCGCTAGCCAGGTAAGATCAAAATTCATGCCAAGTCCTATCCTCGTATATCCTGAAAATCCCGCCCGACTGGCTCTATTGGATACAGCTCCTGTATCAATTTGGATCTTCGAGCCGGTATTCCTCTATTTTCCGGTAGAGGGTCCGGCGAGAGATTCCGAGACGCTTGGCCGCGAGCGATTTGTTTCCCTTCACCGCCAGCATAATTCGGCGGATGTGGACCTTTTCCACATCCGAGAGCTTGTCCGGCAAAGAAGATCCAAAAGAGGCCAAAGCCGCAACGGGTGTCGTTATGGGCGACAAATGCGCCGCTGCGCGGATATCTTCCGGGACATTCGCGAGATCCAAAACCTCCGTATTCGACAAGACCACCATCCGCTCGAGAATATTTTTAAGCTCCCGGACGTTCCCCGGCCAAGAGTACCCTTTTAAAGCAGCCGTGGCTTCAGGGCTGATCCCCGTCATCTTTTTTCCGTTCAAAAGAGAGTAATGCGGGATGAACGCCTCGGTAAGCGGGGTAATGTCTTCGGGGCGCTCCCGCAAAGGCGGAACTTTAATGCTGATAACGTTAATCCGGTAGTAAAGATCTTCCCTAAATCTTCCGGCCTTGAGCTCACTCAAAAGATTCTTATTCGTCGCGCACACAAGGCGGACGTCGGAACGCAAGAGCTTGACTCCCCCGACGCGTTCGAACTCGCCAGATTGAAGGACCCTCAAAAGTTTCACCTGGGTATCCGGAGAAATTTCGCCGATTTCATCGAGAAATAACGTGCCTTTGTCAGCACGTTCAAAGCGGCCCACCTTCCTCTCCGCAGCGCCGGTAAAGGCGCCGCGCTCATGCCCGAAAAGCTCGCTGGCCAGGAGCGTTTCGGCAAGCGCCGCGCAATGAACCGCCAGAAACGGGCGAGCCTTTCGCGGGCTTTGGGCATGAATACGGCGGGCCAAAAGCTCCTTGCCGGTCCCGCTTTCCCCTTCAATTAAAACCGTAGCCCCCGTTTTGGCGACCTTGTCCACGGTTTCAAGCAATTGGCGCATTTTGGGAGACTCCGCCAGGATATCTCGGTAGTCCCCGGCTCCGCCCGAAGCTTCTCGAAGCTCTAGGACTTCCTCTTCAAGATTTGATTGAGCGAGAGCTTTTTTGACGAGAAACTCCACCTCTTCAAGATTCAAGGGCTTGGTAATGTAATGAAAGGCGCCGCTTTTCATGGCGCGAACCGCGTCATCCACGGAGCCATAGGCCGTCATCAGAATGACAAGAGCCCGGGGATTGAGGGCCTTGACTTTTTCAAGCAGTTCAAGGCCCGAGAGTCCGGGCATGCGAATGTCCGCAAGAACCAAATCCGGCTTTTCCTGCCTGTAAAGTTGGAGGGCTTCAAGACCGTCGGAGGCCGTAACGATATCGTAATCCTGCGCCTCAAGCGCCGCGCGAAGGCCCTCCCGGCTGTTTTTTTCATCATCGACGATCAGGATACACGGGCAGATGGACATGAGATTTCCTTTTTAGATCTTGGCGCGAAGGTGCGGAATTTGAAGTTTCGGCTTACGGACCGGCAGAAGCAGGGTAAAGGTCGTGCCCTGCCCCGGCTTGCTTTCCACTTCAATGCGCCCTCCGTGCTCGCGGATGCTTTGATAGACGATCAACAGTCCCAGACCGGATCCTTCCGAACGAGTCGTGTAGTAAGGTTCGAAAATATGAGGCAGGTCCTTTTCCTGAATTCCCACCCCCTGATCCCGGAACCGCAACAAAGCGATCTTTCCACGGTGGGAGGTCTCAATCCACAGGTTCCCACCCTGCGGCATCGCCGTCATCGCATTTTTAATCAAATTGATAAAAACCTGATGCAATCGCTCACGATCCACGAGAAATGCGGGGAGCGAACCCGAAGGCGAAAAATGCACCCGGATACGATTTTCCTCGAGCTCGGGCCGCATAAAGGCCAGCGCGTTTTCGAGCGCTAAATTTAAATTTTCAGAGCGAAATCGCAATGCAGGGAGCCTTGTGGCTTTAAGAAAATTTTTAACGATCCGGTCCAGGCGGGCGGTCTCCGAGCTTATAATTTCAAGGGTCTTTTCGAACTTCTCTTTTTTCCGGGAATCCATTCCCGCGAGCTCTTTTTTTAAAAGCTGGAGGTGAATGGAAATGGCATTCAAGGGGTTTCCGATCTCGTGAGCGATCCCCGCCGCGAGGTTTGAAAGTGCCGTCATTCGGCCCTCGGCCGTTTCTGCCCGGGAGGATTCCCGTAAGGGCATGATCAAAATAAGATTCTGATGCGAACTTTCAAGCCTCACGAGCGAGATCCTGATCCACGACTCACGCGGGGTCATAATCCGGAAGTCTGCCGTCGCCGGGGCGGTGTTCCCCCGCTCCAAATGTTCGCCCAAAAAACGTCCGATTTCGGCATCCGGGCGCGCGCTTGAGAAATTCAGAGCCGCGGTTTCAAGTCCCAAATAATCGCGCGCCTGTTGATTGGAAAACTCAATGCGTCCGGCGGGTCCCAAAACCAGAACCCCTTCGCTCAAGTGGTCAAAAATGTGCCCGGAAAGCTCCTGTTCGCGAAGAATATCCTCAAGATGGCCCTTGAGCACCGCCGGGTCAATCCGCTCGAGGCGCGCCAAAAGCTTACGTGAGAAAGGGACGGGTTTCGGCATGTTGGGTTTGGGTGTGCTTGGCGATTTCAATAAACCGGCGAAGCCGCTCGGGATCTTTGCGGCCCGGGACGCTTTCAACGCCGCTGGCCACATCCACCGCGTAGGGGCCCAGACGCCGGATCGCGTCGGCAAGGTTTTCCGCATTCAGCCCTCCCGCCAGAAAAAAACGCTCCCGGATAAAAGGCTTTTCCTCAATCAGTTTCCAGTCAAAGGGAACCCCCGTGCCTCCGGCCTGATCTTTGGAAAAAGTGTCAAAGAGAAACGCGCTTACGTTGTACTGATCAAGCCGTTTCAGGCTCATGGCATCCTTGACCTTGAAGGTTTTAATGACCTCAAAACCCAGCTCCGTAAAGTGGCGGCAATAAAGAGCGGTCTCTTCGCCGTGGAATTGGAGCAGGCGCAGGCCGAGATCCCGGGCGAGGGTCTCGACCTCTTTTTTTGGCTGGTTCACGAAAACGCCGACAAACCTTTTGAAATCAGGGGTTGCCGCCATAATTTCAGAGGCCTGCTGGCGCGACACTCTTCGCTTGCTTGGGGCAAAGATAAATCCGAGATAATCGGCGCCGAGTGAAACGGCGAGCCGGGCATCTTCCGGATTTGTGTTGCCGCAGATCTTAACGCGGGTCATGGGGCTTCTCCTTCGGCCTTACGCCACTTTCGGGAAGTGCCTAGAAGTTCCGAGATTTTTTCCGGAATGTCAGGAGCTTTCATGATCGCCGTGCCGACAAGGAAACCGTGGACGCCGAGACTTTTATATTCCATCAATTCCTCATGGTGCGAAAAACCGCTTTCCACGACAACCCACTTGCCTTTCGGGATATGCGGCAAGAGACGCTTGGCGCGCATCACATCAACGGTCAGTGTCTTTAAATCACGGTTGTTGATTCCGATAATCTCGGCCCCCGCGTCCAAGGCCTTTTTGAGATCTTCCTCGCTGTGCACTTCGACAAGCGGGTCCATTCCGAGGTCCTGTCCGATCGCGATCAGGGAGGCAAGTTCCGAATCCGTCAGAATGGAGGCGATCAATAAAAAGGCGTCGGCTTCCAGAAGCGCGGTCTCGTAAATTTGATAACTTTCAAACAAAAAATCCTTCCGCAGGATGGGAAGACTGGTGACTTGGCGCACGGTTTTAAGATAACTCGGGCGCCCTTTAAAAAAATGCGGTTCGGTCAAAACGGAAATGGCGCAGGCCCCGGCAAATTCATACATCCCGGCGATCCGGAGCGGTTGAAAGTCCTCGCGCAAAATACCTTCCGAGGGAGACGCCTTTTTGATTTCGCAAATCAGATTAAGGCCGCGGGAAGCTCCAAGAGAGCGCTTGAATGAGCGCGGATTGCTCCGTGTCTTGTGGGCCGCGACTTGGCGGAGCCGGTCGATCGGGAAACGGACTTTGAGCTCTTCAAGGTCGCGGCGTTTTTGGGTCAGAATCTCGTTTAAAATCATTAATTTTCCGGGCCCCGCGTGACGGCGATCAGACGGTCAAGAACTCCTTTAGCACGCCCGCTCTCAAGGGTGTCTTCAGCCAGCCGGATGGCTTGTTGAAATGCGGGCGAGCGGCCGGAAACCATAAGTCCGGCGGCGGCATTTAAAACCACCATCCGGCGGGCCAAACCCGTTTCCCGGCCCGACAGAATGTCCAAGGCCAGTCTTGCATTGTGCGCCCGATCCCCGCCTTTAGAAGATACTGCGTTTCGTTTGCGCGCGCTATCCCGGAAACGATACCGCGCCGGGTTGAGGGTGATCCGGCGGATTTTTCCGGAGAAAACCCAGACAAGACGTGTTTTCACGAGCGGCGAAATTTCATCCATACCGTCATCACTATGGCAGAGCAGAACTCGAGCGCCCTTCAAGCGGCGGATCACACCGGCAAAAAGGCCCAAATGCTCCGGCTTTGAAACCCCCAAAAGCTGAACGTTTACCCGCAGCGGATTGACCAGCGGTCCCAAAAGATTAAAAATCGTGCGCGTTCCAAGGGCCTTGCGGATAGGCTGGACCCTGGCAAATACGGGATGATAAAACGGAGCATGAAAATAGGCGATCCCCGCGCTCTTAAGCGCCCGCATCATGACGCGCGGCGGCGCGTTGATTTTGACCCCAAGCGCTTCCATAAGATCAGAGCTGCCGCAACGCGACGAAATCGCCCGGTTCCCGTGCTTGGCCACTTTCACTCCGGCGCCTGCGATGACAAACGCCGCGAGCGTAGACGCGTTGATCGAAGCGCTTGAATCCCCGCCGGTGCCGCAGGTATCAAGAAGCGGGCGAAAGGGCGTCTTTCGCGCAGGCTCTAAGCGCCGAAGCGCGCGCACGCAGCCGGCAAGTTCCGCGGCGTTTTCTCCTTTTCGGGCTAGCAGGAGAAGGGCTGCTTTAATGACCGCCGGGGCGAGGTCTCCTTCAAAGACCGCGTGAAAGAAACGTTCGCTTTGGCCCTCGGTCAGGGACCGGCTTCGGAGAACAGCGCAAAGCAAATCATCCATGACGGGCGGTTCTGTATTTCGAAACAAGACCTAAAAAGTTTTTGAGAAGTTGCTTTCCGGAATCCGTCATGACGGATTCCGGGTGAAACTGCACCCCCCAAGTCGGGTGAACGCGGTGGCGAAGGCCCATAATCTCCCCTTCCCGCGTCCAGGCCGTGATTTCCAAAGCCTTCGGGAACGTCTTTCGTTCGACCAGGAGAGAATGATAGCGCGTGGCTTGAAACGGGTTGGGGAGACCCGAAAAGATCTCTTTTCCGTTGTGCAGGATCGGGGAAGTTTTCCCGTGCATGATTCTTTTGGCCCGTATCACCCGGCCTCCGAAGACATGGCCCAGGCACTGGTGTCCGAGGCACACGCCAAGAATCGGTAGCCTCCCGGAAAAATAGCGGATCACATCATTGGAAATACCGGCCTCCTTCGGAGTACACGGTCCGGGCGATATCACGATGGCTTTCGGTTTCAGCCGCTTTATTTTCTCAATCGTGATTTGATCGTTACGGAAAACAGCCGGGCCGCCTCCGAGCTCGCCGAAATACTGCACGAGGTTATAGGTAAAGGAATCGTAATTATCGATGACCAGAAGCATTAGTACTCCCCCCGCATCCGCACGGCCTTAAAAAGCGCCTTGGCCTTGCTGATGGTCTCGGCATACTCGCGTTCGGGGCTTGAATCCTTGACCACCCCGGCACCGGCCTGGATGAATAGGTTCCGGGCGTCCTGAACAAGCGTGCGGATCGTGATGCACATGTCCATATCCCCCGTGAAACTAAAATAACCGAGAGCCCCCGCATACGGGCCACGGGTCTCGGGCTCAAGCTCGTTAATGATTTGCATGGCCCGGATCTTCGGAGCGCCGGTCACCGTCCCGGCCGGAAAAACAGCTTTCAGCAGGTCAAAGGCGTCTTTGCCTCGGCGCAGGCGGCCGGCGACATCGCTTACCAGATGCATCACATGCGAATAGCGTTCGACCCGGGCGAATTGGCGAACCTGAACGCTTTTGAATTCGCAGACACGGCCGAGGTCATTACGCCCGAGATCGACTAACATCAAATGTTCCGCCATTTCCTTGGGGGATTTTTTGAGGTGCTCTTCGTGACGCAGATCCTCTTGAGCGTCACGGCCCCGGGGTCTTGTGCCGGCGATGGGGCGAAGCTCGGCATCCCGGCCCGACTTTCTGACCAGCATTTCCGGAGAGGAACCGATCAGGCGCACCTTCCCGGCGCGGAAGTAAAACATATAGGGTGACGGGTTGATCGATCGAAGCGCCCGGTAAACCTGGAAGTCTTCGGCAACTTTCGCGATCCGAAAGCGCTGGGAAAGCACGACCTGGATGCAGTCTCCGGCGCGAATATAATTCTTAATTTTTCGGACTTTGACGCTAAAATTCAAAGGTTTCATGTTGGAACGAAAATTTTCACCGCCGGAGCTCTTAGGGCGCTCTCGAGATAGCCGTAACGGACGGTTGAGCATCCGTGACCGGGTTTCGATCCGGCGCAGCGCCGCGCGATAGGCCGATTTTAACTTGGGGGACTTTTCAGGCACGGGCGCAATATAAACAAACGAAAGCGTTTTTCGAAAATGGTCAAAGATCACGTACTCGCGGGTCAGAAAGAAAAGAGTCTCGGGAACCCGGGGGCCTTGGGGCAAATCCCGTAAGCGGATGTCTTCGAACTGGACGACATTCTCATAGGAGAAATAGCCGACATACCCGCCCGAAAACGCGGCGAGCGCCCCGGGGTTGGCGAGTTTGCAGCAGGCTAAGCGCTCCCGCATGATTTGCTGCACGCTGCGATCGCCCGGGAGTGCGCGGCTTCTGCGGCCTTGCTTCAGAGTCACGCGCCCGGAAGCAGCGCTTAAAATTTCATCGGGTTCGAGGCCGATCAGGGAGTAGCGGCCGTTTTTCTCTCCCTGCTCGGCGGACTCAAGCAGGAATGCGTTTGGCTGGGAGCCGGCAAGTTTCAAAAAACAGGAGACGGGCGTTTCAAGATCCGCGGGGATTGTCTTTGAAACCGCAATCAGTGTCCCCGTGCGGGCAAGCTTCTTAAACTCCCGGAAGTCGGGCTGAATCATGATTTTTTGTAAATTTCGTCCGGGTTAAAAACTTTTTCCTGCGTCACGCGGAGAACTTCCCCCTGGGACCCGATTTCATGAACAAAGCAGCTCCGGTAGCCCAAGTGACAAGCTCCTCCCTGCTGCCGGACCTTGATCACCACGGTATCTTCATCGCAATCCGTGAGGACTTGAATCACTTCCTGAACGTGTCCGGAGGTTTCGCCCTTCACCCAGTACTGGTTCCTCGAGCGCGAGTAGAAAACCGTCTTTTTTTCCTGCAAAGTTCGGGACA
>JAHFHI010000042.1 GCA_023246995.1 Candidatus Omnitrophota bacterium | reverse complement strand
CTACATGGCCAAGGCTAAAATTCCGGAGCGCTGGGTGGCGACCACCTGTGGTTACTGCTCGGTCGGATGCGGCATGTTTATCGGAGTCAAGCAGGGGAAGCCCGTGAGCGTACGGGGGAATCCCGAGCATCCCGTCAATGAAGGGCGGCTTTGTCCCAAGGGTCTGGCCGAGCATTATGCGGTTACGGCCCCGAACCGCGCCAAGTGGCCGCTTCGGAAGGTGGAAGGCGGAAAATTCCAAAGGGTGGGCTGGGAATGGGCCATCAACACGCTGATTGAAAAATTCAGGGGGATTCAAGACCGCCATGGCTTGGATGCTCTCGGCGTCATCAGCACGGGCCAGCTCGTGACCGAGGAGTTTTATACGCTCGGCAAGCTTATCCAGTTGGGCTTCCGGACTAAAAATTATGACGGGAATACCACTCTCTGCATGGCAAGCGCGGTTTCCGGTTATAAACGCTCGTTCGGGAGCGATGGACCGCCGGGCAATTACGAGGATCTGGAAAAAGCGGATTTTATCTTTTTAATCGGCGCCAACATTGCCGACAATCACCCGATTCTTTGTTATCGTCTTGAGAAAAATCGTAGCCGGACGCTCATTGTGGCCGATCCTCGCGTGACTAAAACCGCGATGATGGCTGATATTTTTCTTCCCCTCAAACCGCGTACGGATATCGCCCTTTTGAATGCCATGGCCCATGTGATGATTAAAAAAGGGCTTGTGAATCACGACTATATCCGAAACCACACGACCGGTTTTGAGGAACTCTCGGCCCATATCGAAAAATATTCTCCGCTGGCGGTGAGCGAAATGACCGGCCTTTCGCCCGAAATCATCGAGAAAGTCGCGGTCCTTTATGCGAAAGCCCGGGCGCCATTTATCGGCTGGACCATGGGGGTCAATCACAGCACGCAGGGGACCGAGACGGTTAATGCAATCTGTAATTTGGCGCTCATCACGGGCCATATCGGCCGGATCGGGGCCGCGCCTTTTTCGATTACCGGCCAGTGCAACGCCATGGGCACGCGAGAAAGCGGGTTTGCTTCAAGTCTTCCCGGATACCGGAAATTTGAAAATCCGGAGCACCGGGCCGAACTCTCCGCGCTTTGGGGCGTCGAGGAATCCGAGCTTCCGGCCTCGCGCGGGCTTGCCTATCCGGACATCATCGAAGGCGTTTTGAGCCGGAGGATCAAGGGGTTATGGATTATTGCCACCAACCCTTTGGTCTCGTTTCCCAATCAGGACTTTTTGCGCCTGGCGCTTCAGAAGCTCGAGTTTCTGGTGGTGCAGGACGGCTATCACCCGATTCCCACAAGTGAAATCGCGGATCTGGTGCTTCCGGCCGCCGTATGGGGTGAGAAAGAGGGGACTTACACCAATTCCGAGCGTCGCGTGAGCAAGGTGAATCAAGCGGTGGAGCCTCCGGGGGAGGCCAAGTCCGATTTTGAGATTTTTCTTACAGTTGCCAAAGGCCTCGGCGTTCATGACCGGCTGTTTCCCGGGTGGACGAAACCGGAACACGCCTTTGAGGAGTGGAAGAAAGTTTCAAAGGGGAGGCTCTGCGATTATTCGGGGCTTTCTTATGAATTGCTCGAGCGCTCGGGCGGGGTTCAGTGGCCCTTTCCGGAAGACTCCGAACGCTCTCCGGATGAAAGCATTCCTCTTTACGCGGACGGGATTTTTCAAACCGAGGACGGCCGCGCCAGGCTTTGGGCCGTTGAAAACGAAGCTCCGCCCGAGATTCCTAACGAAGACTATCCCTTTTGGCTCAATACGGGCCGGACGGTGGAGCATTGGCACACCCGGACCAAGACCGGCGAGATTCCGCTGCTTAATCGCTTGTCCCCGGAGGCCTGGGTGGAGATCAACTCGCGGGACGCGCAGAAATTAAAAGTCGAGCATGGCGATTATGTCCGCCTGCAATCCCGCCGCGGCTCGATCGAGCGCATTATTGTCAGGGTCACGGAGACCGTGGCACCCGGCCAGATTTTTGTGCCGTTTCATTACGCCGAGGCCAATGTTAATAATCTGACTCTCAACATTTGCGATCCCTATTCCCGCGAGCCCAACTACAAGCAGGCGGCGGTAAGGGTTGTGAAGTTTCAAAATCTGCTGCTCAAGAATAAAAAAGGAGCCACGAAATGAAAATCAGAGATTTTATGAGAAGCGGTCACCCGCCGACGCTATTCTCCGCTTTTTTGTACTTCGACATAAGCTTTATGGTCTGGGTCCTGGCGGGAGTATTGGGTGTTTACATCGCCAAAGACTTTGGTTTGACGCCGGGCGAAAAAGGCCTGATGGCGGCTATTCCCATTCTCGGCGGCTCCTTGGTGCGGCTTCCGTTGGGGTTTCTGGTGGATCATCTCGGACCCAAAAAAACCGGAATCGTGGGGCAATCAATTCTTATGATTCCGCTTCTCGGAATTTGGCTTTTCGGATCCAGCTTAAGCGCTGTTTACGGATTTGGTTTTCTATTGGGCATTGCCGGAGGAAGTTTTGCCGTTGCCTTGCCGCTGGCGAGCCGGTGGTATCCTCCGCAGCATCAGGGGATGGCCTTAGGTATTGCGGGGGCGGGCAATAGCGGAACCGTATTGGCTTCTTTATTTGCGCCCGCGCTGGCAGAGCGGCTCGGCTGGCGCAATGTCTTCGCTTTGGCGCTGATCCCGGTGACTCTGACCCTCTTGTTATTTATCTTCTTGGCCAAGGAAAGTCCATCCCAGCCCAAACCCAAAAAACTAAGGGACTATTTTTCAATCCTGAAAGAAACCGACGCTTTTTGGTTTTGCTTTTTCTACGGAGTTACCTTCGGCGGTTTTGTGGGATTGGCCAGCTTTCTCGGTATTTTTTTCTATGACCAATACGGTCTTTCAAAAGTCGCCGCAGGACAGCTGACGGCGCTCTGCGTTTTTGCCGGCAGTTTTCTCCGTCCTGTGGGCGGCTATCTGGCGGACCGCTTCGGTGGTGTCCGGATGTTGACGGTCCTTTTCGCCATGGTGGCGGCGCTGATGCTGGGGGTTGCGGCACTTCCCCCTCTTGCATTGGCAGTGGGCGTAATTTTTCTGGCCATGAGCTGCCTGGGGATGGGCAACGGGGCTATTTTTCAGCTTGTCCCCCTGCGTTTTCAAAAAGAAATCGGAGTCATTACCGGCATTGTCGGCGCTGCGGGCGGGTTAGGCGGTTTTTTCCTTCCAGCACTTTTGGGATTGTCCAAACAAACTGCCGGGACCTATGGGGTGGGATTTATGGCCTTTGCCATGGCGAGCGCTATTGCCATGGCTATTTTGCAGCGAGTCCGTAAAGAATGGAGCTTTACGGACCTTCTTCGGCCCGTTTCCGTAAAACCCGAGCCTGTTTTGCTTGCGATCAATGAATCATGAAAAGGAGCTTTTGATTTCCCGTGTCAAACGACCCTTTGAAAGCTAAGCGTGGAGTCGTGAAAAAAGACTCCGTCCCTCGAAAGACCAAGATTGTGGCGACCGTGGGGCCGGCCTGCGAATCGATCAAAACACTCCGCGCCCTTTTGCGCGAGGGGGTGGACGTTTTTCGCATTAACACATCGCATACGACGCCCGAGAGGTTTTCCTACTGGATGGATTTGATCCGCAAAGCCGGGGATCAGGCCGGAGAGAGGG
The DNA here is from genome assembly GCA_023246995.1 of Candidatus Omnitrophota bacterium. Lineage (GTDB taxonomy): Bacteria > Omnitrophota > Omnitrophia > Omnitrophales > Aquincolibacteriaceae > JAHFHI01. The sequence goes on along the minus strand of JAHFHI010000042.1, from coordinate 4,732 downwards.
CGCCCATGCTTGTGGACCTGCAGGGCCCCAGAATCAGAACCGGCCCGCTTGAGGACAGGGAACCCGTGCGGCTGCGCAAAGGAGAGATGGTGGCCATGGTTTATCACGCAGGGGCGGATTTTAGCGCCGGCACCGCCGGGATCACAACTTCCTGCCGGGAATTCCCGAGTATGGTCAAAAAGGGGGACCAGGTGCTTGTGGATAACGGGCTGATGGATCTGGAAGTCCTTCGGGTTGAAGACGGCAAAGTCCAATGCCGGGTTCTTTCGGACGGAGTTTTGGGGTCCAATAAGGGCATCAATCTTCCTCAAGCGCCCATGACGCTTCCGGCCCTGACGGAAAAGGATGAGCGCATTCTTGCCCTCGCCGCGGAAGCCGACGTCGATTATGTGGCCCTCTCGTTTGTCCGCAGCGCCGAAGACGTCAAAAGCGTCAAGAAGCAACTTGAAAAATACGGCAAAGACATTCCCATTATCGCGAAAATCGAAAAGCCCCGGGCGGTTCAGGAAATTGATTCGATCATGGCGCACTCGGAAGGCATTATGGTCGCGCGCGGGGATCTTGGGATTGAAATGGGAGTGAGCCGGGTGCCGGTTATTCAGAAGCGTTTGATCGCGGCGGCCAATCAGAAAAATATCGGCGTGATCACGGCCACGCAGATGCTCGAGTCCATGATGGAGCATCCACGGCCCAGCCGGGCGGAGGCTTCCGACATTGCCAACGCAGTTTTTGACGGAACCGACGCGGTCATGCTTTCCGGTGAAACCGCGGTCGGTAAATATCCCGTCGAGGCGGTGCGGATGATGGCCGAGATTATCTGCGAGGCCGAAGGGCATCAGGCCCTCGGGGAAAACATCCTTCGCGCCGCCTGCCGCCGCAAAGACCATCCGCTTTGCGCCATCACCCAGGCCGCGCAGCGGGCGGCATCCGAAGTGGATGCCAAAGCCATTGTGGCCTTTACCCGAAGCGGCAAGACCGCGGTTCTGGTTTCCAAATTCGAGCGGCGTTTACCGATCGTGGCGTTCACGCCGTCGCTGCAAGTGGCCCGCCGCCTTGCGCTCTTTCACGGGGTGATGCCGATGCCCCTCGAGCATTGCAAGGGCACAGACCAAATGCTGATGCGCGGCGAGGAAGAGCTGCTGCGCTCGCGATTTTTAAAAAAAGGCGACGCGGTCGTCGTGGTCTCGAGCGCGCACGCCTTTGAGGGAGCCAACTATATGGTTCTCATTCACTGGATCGGGAAAAAGCGCTTATGAAAGACCGTTTTGAACGTGAGTTGACCTATTTGCGGCTTTCGGTCGTGGACCGGTGCAATCTGCGGTGCCTTTATTGCATGCCCGCCGAAGGAGCGGGGTTCGAAGCCTGGGAGAATATTCTCTCGTATGAAGAAATGCACCGCCTCGTCGAAATTTTTTCCGGGCTTGGGATTTCCAAGGTCCGGATCACCGGGGGTGAACCGCTTGTGCGCCGCGATATCGAAGTCCTTATTAGCAAAATTCGCTCGGTCCCGGGGATTCGTGAAATCGCTCTCTCCACCAACGGAGTTTTTTTGAAGGAAAAGGCCCGCGGCCTGAAAGATGCGGGAGTGGACCGGGTGAATATCAGTCTGGACACCCTGCGCCGGGACCGGTTTTTTACCATTGCCCGGATGGACCGTCTGGGGGAAGTCCTGCGGGGGATTGACGCGGCGTTGGCGGTCGGTTTTTCACCCGTAAAAATCAATACCGTGCTTATGAAAGGAGTCAATGAGGATGAAATTCTTGACCTGGTCAGGTTCGGAATTGAAAGAGGGATCGAGCTTCGTTTTATTGAGCTGATGCCTACCGACGAGTCGGTCGAAGCCGATCCGCTTAAGCATTTCTTCAGCACGCAGGAAGCCAAAAAGATTGTGGAGCAGGTTTATGAATTAAAGCCGGCCGATGTTTATTTGTCGTCGCCCGCTCAAGTGTTTCAGATAGCCGGCACCCAGGCCCGGGTCGGATTCATCAGCCCGCTCTCGTGTTTTTTCTGCACCCGATGCAACCGGCTGCGTCTCAAGGCAAGCGGCATGCTAAAAACCTGCCTTCACGGACGGGAAGACTTGGATTTGAGGGCGATGCTGCGTTCGGGATTTTCGGAGAGTGAAATCGCTTCGGCCATCCAAGGGGTGGTTTACGCGCGGCCGGAACAGCATTTCCTGAATGAAAGCGCCGTCGCGCACGCGGATTTCCAAATGTCTCACGTGGGGGGATGATATGGAAGTAAAGGTCGTGCTTTTTGCCGCCTTGCGGGATACGGTCGGGCAGGAAGAGATCCGGATAGCTTGGTGCCGAGGCATGACAGGGCAGGATGTCATGGGCTGTCTCAAGCAAGATTTTTTAAGCGCGGGGCCGCTTCTGAATCACGCGTTGATCGCGGTCAATGGGCAGTATGCGGAAGCCGGCGCTTTTCTCATGCCGGGTGACGAGATCGCTTTTCTGCCGCCGGTGAGCGGAGGTTAGGATGTATTTGACCCCTGATAGGATTGATGCGGGCATGTTTTGCGAAGCTTCCGCGGTTTTCGAGGCCGGAGCTGAAGTCCTTTTCTTCGGCGTGGTGCGCGATCATTCGCAGGGCCGGAAAGTCCTTTATCTTGATTACGAGGCGTACGAACCCATGGCTGAAAAACTGCTTGGCGAAGCCATCCGGGAGGCTTCCTCAAAGTGGCCGCTTGTCCACGCCCGTGTGCTCCATCGCACGGGCCGCGTGGGCTTGGGAGAGATTGCCGTGGCCCTTCGTGTTTCCGCGGCCCACCGCGACGAAGCTTACAAGGCCTCACGCTTTTTGATCGAAGCCATTAAGCATCGAGTGCCCATTTGGAAAAAAGAACATTTCGCGGACGGGACATGTCAATGGAGTCTTTGCCCGAGAGATCCCGAGAACGTAAAAATCCCGGCGGCCTCGGGAATCGAGGCCGCCGCATGCTAAGTTATCGGGAGGCGATCCGGGCCATTCGGAAACATTCGCGGAGGCTGCCTAAAAAGCCCATGCCGCTTGAGGACTGTCTCGGACGGATAGTGGCCCAAGACATGCGGGGGCGTTTTGATTTTCCAAGCTTTGACAATGCGGCGGTCGACGGTTTTGCCGTTGGCCGCCCGAGGCAGAACCAAACTGATTTTGCCTTTTGCGGAGAAGTCCCGGCCGGGGATGGAAGGAGGCGGTCTCTCAAAGCCGGCCAAGCCATGCATGTTTTTACCGGCGCCCCGGTTCCGAGCGGTACTTGCGCGGTGGTCATGCAGGAGGCGGCTCAAAGGATTAACGGCAGGGTCATAATTTCAAAGGCTCCAAGATCTTCGGAGAATGTCCGGTTCCGGGGTGAAGATTTTATGAGAGGCAAAGTCCTCGTTAGAAACGGAGAGCTCCTTGAGCCCCAGCATTTGGCCCTTTTGGCAGCCGGAGGATATAAAACGATCCCGGTGCATCCGGCCCCCCGCGTGGCGATTTTTGCCACGGGAAGTGAGCTTTTGGCGGCGGGGCAGAGACCCGAAGCAGGCAAAATTTATGATGCCAACACGCCGCTTCTTCGTGGATTGGTTAAAAAGGCCGGGGGAACCCCGGAAATTCTTTCCAAAACTGCGGATACGCTTGAATCGATCCGTCAATCGGTCCGGGAGGGCCTGACCCGGGATGTGCTCCTTGTCTCCGGGGGCGTTTCGGTCGGCAAGTATGATTTTGTCAAAGAAGCGTTTGAGATTGAAGGAGTGCGGGAGATTTTTTGGAAGGTCAACATCAAGCCCGGAAAACCCTTATTCTTCGGTAAGAAGGGAAGAACCCTGGTTTTTGGGCTGCCGGGAAATCCGGTATCGGTTTTTATCACCTTCGACGAGTTTGTCAGACCGGCTTTGCTTGCCATGCAGGGCAAGCGATCCGCGGGAGAATCCCGGGAAGGTTATTTGACCAAGCCTTTTCTGAACGGTTCGAGGCTTCATTTCGTCCGGGTGGAGTGCGCGCGCCGGGCCGGGGTATTCCAAGTCACGCCGCTCAAAGGGCAGGGATCTCATCAGATAGCGGCTCTTGCGAGAGCCGGCGCGATCCTGCGGGTGGCACCGGATGCGGCCCTTAAACGCGGAGAAAGAGTGCAGGTCAAAATGATGAACGGAGGGATCTATGCCTAAAATCTTATCAGTCATCGGAAGGAAAGGATCGGGAAAATCCCAGGCGCTCGAAGAGATCATCGCTTTTCTAAGCCAGAAAGGGCACCGCGTGGGAGTGATCAAGCGCCTTGCCAAAGACGACATGGAAATCGATCAGCCCGGGAAAGACACATTTCGCTACCGCATCCGGGGTGCTGAAACGGTGATGCTCGCCGGAAGAAAAAGGCTTGCGGTTTTTTCGGACCTCCCGCGGGAGATTCCCTTGGAGACGCTTCTGCTTTCGTTCAAGGATTTTGATCTGGTATTTCTGGAGGACTATATTCTGGAGCATGTCCCGGCCCTCGAAATTTACCGCAAGGAAAGCGGCGAGCCGCCGTTTAGCCTCTCGCTGAAACAGGTTTTTGCCGTATGCGCGGACGTTCCTGTTTCTCACGGCCCGGCACACTTTTCGCTTCGTGAGTTTCCGAGGCTTGTGGCGCTGATTGAAGAAAAATTTCTTAGCCGGTACACCATGCCGCCTTCCAAGGAGATGGCCTGTGCCTAAACTGCCGCTTTCAGCGGTCATCCTTGCCGGCGGCAAAGGCTCACGCATGGGCGCGAATAAAGCCCTGCTCCGTATC
>JAHFHI010000299.1 GCA_023246995.1 Candidatus Omnitrophota bacterium | reverse complement strand
GTTTCACGTTTGTTCAACCTTTTCTACTTCACTTCCACCTGAACCTGCTTGGTTTTCGCGTTTTCGGCTTTCGGAAGGATCACTTCAAGAACGCCGTCCTTGATCGCGGCCTTCACCTCGGAAGCCTTGATATCGCTTGAAAGCTCAAGGGTCCTCGCGAAAACCCCGTACACCCTTTCGGAAAGCTGAAAGTCCTTTTCCCGGACTTCCTTTTCCTGCTTTTTCTCGCCGCTGATCACAAGCCGTTTTCCCTCGACCCGGATATCGAGATCCTCTTTTTTGACACCCGGAACGTCGGCCTTGATCACGAAACGGTCGGTTTCCTCTTTGACTTCCAGATCCGCATCAAATCCCCGATGCGCCATCCCGTGACGGCCAAACGGACGGAGAAAAAACCGGCCGAGATCTTCTTCAAAATCCCTTCCGATAACCCAGGGATCCCACCCGTGCCCGCCGTTCCTTTTGATGAGGTTCATCTCCCTCACCTCCTTTCGGTCCTACTTTCCCCCGCAACAGCCGCCCGCGTGACCGTGACCGGCTTCACCACCAGGCCCGCCCTTTTTCTCACAGGGCCGAAAAAGGCTCGCCGCGAGAAGCGCCGATGAAAGCACCGCAAGCAAAACCCCAATGCCCGCGCTTGCGGCCAGGGGGATTTCCTTTCCGTTCACGATCAAACTCACTTTCAAGAGAAAGCGCGCAATATGAACAAGCGCGCCCAACGCGAAAAAACCCGACAACCACATGGCCGGGCAAAGCTTTTTGCTGCTCCCCATCGTTTCTCCCTTTCTAGGCCGCGATCATGTGCCCCGGGACCGAAAGGTCCGCGATCTTGGCCTTGACCACCCTGAAAAAATCTTCGGTGGCAACCTTGATACTTTCCTTGTGATTTCCGGCATTAAAATAAATCGCCGGGACATCTTTTAGCTTTTCATCCACATAACAGGGAATCCCGTAAAGCGCGCCGAACGGGGGCATGGCCCCGGGATCACAATCGGCGAAGAGATTCGCGAATTCCCTTTCTTCTTGGACTCTCACCCCAAAATCACCGGTCAGCGTCTCGAGCTTGAGCAGATCCACGCTGCAACTTGCCGGCACCACGATCATCGCGTCTTTGGCAAAAATCTTGACCATTACCACTTTGGCCACTTCACTCCCCGGCGCGTGTTCAGCCGCGGCTGTCTCGGAAGCGCTGAAGGCATGGGGATGAACGACAATCTCATAAAACACCCTGTTTCGGCGCAGAAACTTTTCCAACTTTCGAGGGATACTCATGGTAATCACCTCCTCCTGACTGCAAACAAAGTCTAAGGCCTGAAGGCTTTTGAAGCTGTGACGCCGGTCACGGTTCAAGCGTCAAGGCGGGGGGGAGCTCTTTTTTGAAAAGGCGGCTTGAGACCGCGCTTCCCGCCCACACCGATCAGGCTGATCGGACAAGCAAGCCCCAATCTCCACCCCGAAGGAAGGAGACGGGGCTCTAAAAATCCGCTCAAGTCTGTGTCTTGTAGACGGCTACCGATTGCAGCAAAAAAAGAATCCGAAGGGGTTAGCCGCCACAGGTACGCGGGGAAATCCACATCCGTCTTGGCTCGCCCTCAAATCCTCGCCGCCGAAGCGCCACCACGCGGCCAGAGGATTGTGATGTTCGACCGCGTTAGATTCCACGCGCGTACCCTCCTTTTGGGAGAAGCCGCAAATCAGAAAGCGGGTTTCCTGGGCCGCACCACTTCAACACTGCAGTGGGCATGAGCCGCCACCGCGGAGGAAACACTGCCGATCAAAAACCTCTCGATCCCCCGCAGTCCGCGGGCCCCCACAAAAATCGCATCCGCGCCCCACGCCCTGGCCTCTTCAACCAAGATCTGCTTGGGCTTACCTTCACGCACAAGCGAGGTCACGATCAGACCCGAGGATTTCAGTTTCTTCACCGCGGCGCTCATCATCCGGTCCACCCAGGCCTGGGGGATCTTATCGCCTTTCTCGGCCCACTTCTCGGCAATGGCCCCCGATGCGATCACCGCGCTTTTCAGATGAGGATCGGTCACGGTAATCAAATGCGCGGCACTGCCTTTTTTCCACTTGCGAGAGGCCACGGCCTCGAGGGCAAGCTCGCTGTCCCTCGAGCCATCCATTCCGATCACGAGCCGGACCGGAGAATCCTCCTCTTCGGCCGTCGCGTGAAGAATTCGAACCGAACAGGGCGCCTCCGCAAGAACTTTTTGGGCTACGCTGCCGACCAGAATTTGGCCGGTGGCGGTCCACCCATGGGAACCGACCACCACGAGATCCGCCTTCCAACTCTCGGCCCTTTTGATCACCGCCCAAGCCGGGGAATCTGCGACGCTCTCGGCGGTAATTTTCCAACCCGGAAAAACCGCTTTCAAACGCTTGGCCACATCCTCGGCCGCAGCCTGGGCTTTGGCGAGCTCCTGCTCAATCTGAAGCTTCGCGGCCTTGTAATAGGCCATGGTCGACATGGGCACCGGCACTTCCGTGAAGTTATCACTCACCGGGACGAACACGTCAGCCACCGAAAGCACAAGCGCCTCCGCCCGGTTCGAAAACCCGGCACGATGGAGATCATGACGGATCCGGCTAAACGAGCTGGCTTTGTCATACGCAATGATCATTCGATGGGTGTCCATAACTCT
>JAHFHI010000041.1 GCA_023246995.1 Candidatus Omnitrophota bacterium | reverse complement strand
CGGCATTTTGAATCAAACGATGCTTTCAGCCGCGAGGAGGCGGAATTTCTATGGGATAACGCTCGCAAGGCCGGCCTATCCCGTGACGAGTTCCCGGCGTTTTGGAGCGGCGCGGCCCGGCTTGTTTTGTCGGGTGAAATCCGAAGTCTCGCGCTTTTCGGGGAGATTTCGCGGCTGGAGAATCTCCTGCTTCGGAAAATGGCCTCAAGCCCAGCCGAACAGGCCCTTGTGCGGATTATGGAAGACTATCAGTTTCTCGAAGCGCTCCTGACCCTTGAGTTCACCCGGGAAGAGGATACGCGTCTACGAGCCGGCGGGGATGAGAGGTTTTCTCCGGGTGGAATAAGAAAACGACTTTCAAAACTGATGCGGGGGGCCGGAAGGGAGGACTCCCCGGCCGGGGAAGCCATGGACCAAGGCGCCGAGGCGCTTTACAAACAGGCCCTTCAATTTTACGAAGGCGCTCGCGCTCGAGATCAAGTGCTTCTTGAAAATACGCTTCACAGCCTCGATAAGTCGGCCCAGGCCGGAAAACCCGCGTCTGCCGCGCTGATCGCGGGCGGCTTTCATACGCCGGGCCTGGCCGCCCTCATGCGCCGGCGGGGGATCGCTTTTGCGGTGATTCAACCCGAGGTCCCGTCGATTCATGAGGGCCTTGCCTTCAAGGTTTTTAGCGACGCGCACGCGGCATTTGCCGGAGCCGAGGATTTGCCGGGCCTCACAAAGCAGCAGAAAATTATGCTCAAAGAAATCCTCGAAGTCGGAGCTCCGGCGCTTGTTAAAAGCGGGTAGGTCATGGCGTCCGAACTTTCAGGCGTGATTGCCCGCGCGATCAACGGCCACCCTCTTTTTGAGGGCGCGCTCAGGGCCGATGCGGGTCAGGGGAATCGGCGGCTTCTTCTGAATTTTCAGGGTCTGCCGGATAAAAGAATTATTTCTTCCCAAGCGCCCACCGAGCTGGCGGGCCTCAAGACGGCTAACCCGTCAAATCAGCAGATCGTAGACGCGATCTTGAGCCAGGCTCGGGGGACTTATAGAGGTTTACGAGCGGATGTCGGCGTGCAATCTCCGGCTCCGCCGGCGGCATCGATGGAGCTTGAAATCATCGAAAGCGCCGGAGGTGTTTTGATTAAGTCCGGCGCGGTGAACCGCTCTGAAGTCCGGGCGGCTTTACCGGGCCAGGAACTGGAGCCGCGTCTGGATACCTACCTTGAAGAGATTTACGCGGCCCCCACGGACAAACAAAGGACGAGCGCGCTTCACGAACTGCGCGCTTTTTCCCGCTCGGTTCCGGATGGAACGGCGAGAGCGGAAAAATATCTGGAAGCTAAAATCGCGGCGTTTGACGCGGCGGCGGACCGGGAGCGGACCCGCGCGACCGCGGATGCGATCAAAGCCGTAAGGGCGATCAACGTCGGGTTTGAGGGCCTTGAGGACGCGGGACTCACAAGCGCGCATCTGATGGCCCGGGCGGGGCATTACCTTAAAATTCATGACCCGACGAACGCAAGGGCCGCTTTTTCAAGGACCGCGCCTTATGCCGAGCGGAGTTTCGCGCTGGCCTCGATTGAAGAACGCCTTTCCAACGTGCCGGCGATTGACTCCGATTTTCTGCGGGAGACAGACGTTCTTTTTGTGGACACGCCTCTCGAGGTGGGGCTTGATCTCAAGGGCTATAAGGAGCGATTGATCGGCCGCGCCATGGATATCGGCAATGCCCTGAAAACGGTTCGGGAGGAGGAGGCCCGGGCCGGACGGACGCATGAACGGAAACTGATCGTGATCCGCGCCCTGGTGGATGTGGACACCTCCGAAAAAATCTATGAAACCATCAAGTGGCATGCCCAGTCCGCGGATCTCGATTATTTAAATTTTGACGTGGTTTATCAGCCGGATTTCAGTTATTTCCCCGCGGATGAACCCGTGGAGCCTTACGTTCTTTTCGGACTACGAGGCCGGGAAAACGACCCGGAGCTGGCCAAGACCGAGGGGATGCTGCGGCGGCTTTATTCCGCCGAGGTCTTCAAAGGCGTCGAAGTGGACTTTGCCGATATCCGGAGCGCCGAGCAGTCGCGCCACGCGCACCTGGCCTATCTTGCGACCAAGCTTGCGCACTTCAATGATCTGGCGGAGCTTTCAAGCCGCTACGGCGCGGACCTAAGCGCGGTGGCGCTCGGCGCCGGGCTCGACAAACGTATCAAGACGCTTTTTTCAAACCCCTCCTTTGGATTCGGCGGCCGCCTGCTTTTACTGACGCGGTGGGTTTATGAACAGCGCCTGGCGCAGCTCTCCGGACGGCGCATCGGAAACCGCGAGTACAGTGTCGCGGAGATCCGGGATCATCTGGATGCCCAGCTCCTCAAACTTGAACGCGGCCGGATTGATTTAAAAAAACTTCTCGCCGACCTCCCCCGGGAGCTTCACGTGGTTTTCTGGCTGGAACTGATTCTGCGCATGAACGCCCAGAATCAGGAAGATTTTGTGGTGAAGATGGAAAATGCCGTCAAAACCATCAAGGGCTACGAGACGCTTCGGGGGAAAAAAGTCGCGATTCTGGGCGTGGGCTATAGCGTCAAAAGCGGACTCATTACCGAGTCTCCCGCGCTCAATTTAATTCGCCGTCTTGTCAAAGACAAAGGGGTGCGTGAATTTTACATCGCCGATCCCAAGGCCCGGGAGGAATTCCGCAAATGGCTCACGCAGATCCGGGCTTCCGACCTGGATTTTCAGTCCGTGAGGTTTCACGGAATCGAGGACGATGACGCGGGAAATGTTTATCAGGTTCTGGCAAAAGCGGATTTGGGGATCATTGCGACGGATTCCAATCCTGAAGTGATGAAGCTTGATCTGGCCACTCTCGGAGCGGCGCTTCAAGGCAAGCCCCTGATTGACGGCATCAACCTCTTTGGCCTGCGCGCGGACGGAAAGATGGCTTATAAGCTTGAGGATGTGCGTGCCAAGGGAATTAACCTGGTGAGTGTCGGGCGTCGTCCGCTCGGCCCGGCTTTTGACACCCCGAAGGGGTACCGCCTTAGCGACAGCCGATTGATAGAAACCCTTGAGGATTATCCGCTCAAGGAATACCGTCGTATGAAGGTGGCCGTGATCGGCGGGGGCTATGTAGGGCTCACTACGGCCGCCAACCTTTCGAATTTGGGGCCGGGCGAGAGTACTGAAGGGCACTTGGTCACGGTCGTCGAACACCCGAGCCAGACGGCCCGTATCGAAGGTCTCAATTCCACGCAAACCAAGATGCCTATTTACGAGCCCGGGCTGCGCGAGATGATTGTCGAGGCCAAACGGGAAGATGAGACCAAGAAGCGGACTATTTTTTTCACGACCGACATGAATGAGGCGCTTAAGGATGCCCCGGTTGTTTACCTTGCCGTCGGCACGCCGCAGCAGGACTCCGGCGAAATTGACTTGTCCTATATTCTGCAGGCGGCTTCCCAAGTCGCTGATTTCATTGTTCAGGCAAAGGCCGCAGGGCGCCAGCCTTCGGAGTATTTCAAGTCTCTGGTGATTAAATCGACCGTGACGCCGAACACCTTTGAAGAAATCGAAAAAGTATTCACCCTTAAGGGCCTTAAAATCGGGGAAGACTACGGCCTTGTGAGCAATCCTGAATTTCTTCGGGAAGGCCAGGCAGTCCTCGATGTGACGCAGCCGGATCGAACCATTCTCGGCTTTTACGGCAAGATGGATCCCGCGGCGCGCGCGCGCTCCGAGACCGATCTTCTTAATCTTTGGTATCCGCTTATGGCGCGCCACCCCCACCGTGTTCTTTTGACCGATACCGCCACCGCGCCGATGTCGAAATATGAAGGCAACAGCTGGCTTGCCACCTCCATTTCCTTTGCCAATATGTTTGCCGAAGACGCGGATTTGATGGAAACCGACGTCAAGCAGACCTTTAAGCCTCTGCGCAAGGACCCTCGAATCGGCCGGGAGGCTTTTCTTGAGCCCGGGTGCGGCTACGGGGGATCGTGCTTTCCCAAGGATGTCCGCGCGCTCAATTTCCTCTCGTTTTTCAAAACCGGTCATTCCCTCTACGGGATCCAAATAGCGGATTATATGAATGATCTGTTTAAATCCTCGATCGTGGACCGGACGGTTGAAAAACTCACCGAATACCCCAAAGCCGCGCGGCCGCTCGAGGGAAAATCCATCGCCGTTTGGGGCATGACCTTCAAACCCAAGACCGACGATATGCGCGAGGCCCCGAGCGTGACCGTGCTCTATGAGCTTTTAAAGAAAGGCGCGGCCCAGATCCGCTTTCATAATTCGATTTTTTCAATTCCCGAAGCGCCGCCGAGAGAGGCGAATATCGCCCACTACCTCCAGGAGGTCTATAAGACTTTCAAGCATGAGGAAGACTACAAAGGGTCTTTTCAGGATTTTCAGGCATGGTTCAACCGCGAGTATATCGAGACCGGGCGGGTCGCTTTTGTGGGCGGTTCGCGCGAAGAATATGACGCCGAGGGGAGTTTGAGGGGCGTTCGCGAGGAGGGGCCGATGGATGCCCTGACGCCCCAGACCGACGCGCTTCTTATATTGACCGACTGGGATGACTACAAAATGGACCCGGCAAACCTGATCCGCTGGGCGGAAAGCAGGGGAAAGCCTTTGGCGCTGATTGACGGGCGCAATGTTTTTTACGGCTCCCGAAGGTCTTTTGAGAATAGCCCGGTTTCTTATGCCGGAGTCGGAGCGCGTTCCGAAGTCCGCGCGCCCTCCGGGCAAAATATTTTAAGCGGGTTCTTCTATTTCAGCGGCTCTACGGCGCAACTTCAAAACATGCTTCAACCGGGCACAGCGGAAGCGGGGAATTTTCGAACCTGGCTCGCGCAAAATCCAAAGGCCGCACTCGGGATGGAGTATGCCCTGAAGGGTTCGGAGGGTTTGTTTGCGCCCGATTTCATGACGGAGTTCCCGGAGCCGATCGTTCTTGAAGTCTTGAATACCGCGCGAAGTTCAGCCGAGGGCGGAAACGCCGGCACAAGCGAGTTTCCGGCTTTATCCTCGGCCAAGGGAGCGATCGCTCCCCGGGTCACTGGGCTTTTAACCGATCCTGCGGCTCCGCCTGTTCATGTGATTACGCCATCCGGGCGTAAGATTCAAACAGACGATCTCCTGCCATTTCTGGCTTTTGCCGGACCGAATGACCGGCTGACACTGCTTTTGAGAGTCCAGGCTTCCCAGGCCCCCGGAATCGAGAAACGCCTTGAAGACCGGCTGATTACGCGCTACCGTTTTTCGGAATTCATCAGGGATGTCATTCAAATCGAGCCCTACGGAGGCCTGCGTAACTGGATGGATGCGGCCAAACATGTGGCCTCCGAAGAGCGCGAAAGACACACCGGCATTTTGCACCGTTCCCTTGAGGAGCTTGAGCAGATGTACCTTAAAGGCCGCGAAAGACTTTACAATGACCGTCTCAAAGCCCCGTCAGCCCTTCTTGGAGGAGCCCTCGTTTTACGGGCCCAGCTTCAGGATCAATATGAGGTCCGCAATGTGCGTCTCGAGCTTGAAGCCCGCAATATCAACGCGGCGGACTTTTCAGCCCAGGTCGGGCAGTTGATTCAAGCGATCCGCCATATCGCAACCCAGGCTTAAGCGCCGCCTCGCGGGGCGTCCCTCCCGGAACATCATGCTACCGTAGAGCTAAAAATCTCCTTGACCGTCGGCCCTCTCCGGATATAATCCAATTAAGACATAATCTTAATCGGATTATATCCGCACATAGCCAAGGAGACAGCATGAACGCTTTTGACCTTTCAAGTTTTATCATTATTTTCCGCGAAACACTTGAGGCCGCGTTGATTGTGGGGATTACGGCAAGTTTTCTGCTGCGCACCCGCAATTTTGGTTATATGGCCCACGTCCTATGGAGCGCGGCAGCGGCGCTCGTTGCGAGCGCGGGCGTGGCTATTCTTTTTGAACGCACGGTGGGAGAGTTTGAGGGACGCAGTGCGTCAATTTTTGAAGGCACCGTCGCGTTTCTTGCGGCGGGAGTTCTGACGTATATGATCCTTTGGATGAAGCGCCAGGCTGTGCAGATGCGCCCTCAAATGGAAAGCCGCCTGGGGGAAGTCCTGGCTCGCCGCGATCTTTTTGCGCTATGCGCGCTTCCTTTTTTTGCGGTCCTTCGGGAAGGCGCAGAAAGCGTTTTATTTCTTAAGGCGGCGGCCTTTCAGGCAGGAGGAAGCACTTCCTTTGTCGGAGGGATTCTCGGTTTTCTGGGAGCGGTTCTGCTGACCGCAGCCATTTTTTGGTTCGGCAAAAAAATTCCTCTCAAACCTTTTTTTCAGGCTACGGGAATTTTCCTTTTGATTATCTCGGCAGGTCTTCTGGCTTACGGCATCCATGAGTTTGAAGAGGCGGGACTTATCAATCCCGTGGTCGAGCCTATCTGGAATATCAATCCCATCTTGAGCGAAAAGACCGGGTTTGGGTCTTTTCTGAAAGCCATTTTCGGTTATAACGGGAATCCCTCCCTCGTGGAAGTCACCCTCTATGCGGGCTATCTGGCCGGGATGATTTTTTGGATGGGGCGGATCAAACCCGCGTTGACTCCGTCAAAAATTACGCCGCAAGCGTCCCGGTCTGAACGCTGATACGCCCAAAGGAGATGACTTATGAAACGGTTGATTAGTAAAGTCCCAGTCTTTCTTATGTTTGCGGCAGTGCCTCTTTTTTCAATGTCCGCATCAGCCTATGAGGGAACGTCAGAATCCTCAACGTCCAAGACTGCGGATCAGATGGATGTTGTCGAGGTTAAAGCTCCGCGCAAGGCATCTCCCGGGCCCTTTTTACCGCCCGTGCAGGGGACGCGAATTAACGCGGGCAAAAAAACCTCGGCTGTGAACTTGAGCGATGCACCGGCCGTGACCAATAACAATTACCGCCAAGCCCTGGCGAAAACGCCGGGGCTTCTTATCAGCGAAGAAACCACGCCGCTTGTAAGCATTGGCTATCGCGGCCTTAATCCCGACCGCGCCCAGTTTATGCAGGTCATGAAAGACGGGATTCCGATCACCGCCGACATGTTTGGTTATCCAGAGGCTTATTACACGCCGCATCTTCAAACCGTGGAGGAAATAGAATTTATCCGGGGAGGCTCGGCCCTGATGTACGGACCGCAGCCCGGGGGGGCGCTCAATTATGTGACCAAGTCTCCCGCGGCGGATAAAAAGTTCGAGACCCATACGGAAAATGTTTTTGGGAGCGACGCCTACTTTTCAACCTATGAGGCTCTCACCGGCACCGCCGGCCCGGTGGGCTATCTGGGGTACTTCCACGAGCGCCAGGGCGACGGATTCCGCAAAGCGAACAGCGACTTTGAAGTGATCTCCGGGGGACTTAAGGTCACCTTGAACCAGACTTCGGACTCACGACTGACCCTGAACTATGAAGAGTATCACGAGGAGCATGGGGAACCCGGAGGGCTGTCTCTTGCCGCCGCGTCCAACCCGACTTATGAAGAAGACCGGGCTTTTTCAACCCGGCTTTATGACAGGTTCCGGCTTGAACGCTATTACGCAAGTCTTCTCTACGAAAAAGATTTTTCCGACGCAACCCTTTTTGAAGGGCGCATCTTCGGCGGGCATTACCGGCGCTGGAGCAAGCGCCAGCGCGGCGGAGGATTCGGAACGGTGCCGAGCGGGGGCGCGGCCAATTCCAATGACATTCAGGAACAGGATTTTTACAATATCGGATACGAGCCCCGGATCCGCCACGACTATGAGTTTTTAGGCGAGACGCACACGCTTACGGCCGGGGCGATGAATTTCTTTTCCAGCTCCCCGCGCGTGGAATCCCGCGGCGCTTCGCCCTCGGCCGACACCGGGCTTGAGCGCAAGCAATCCGCGCGCCAGATGTATTACCTCTCGCTGTTTATGGAAAATCTGTTTCGATTCGGAAAACTATCGGTGACGCCGGGCGTGCGCTTCGAACAGATCTGGCAGAGCATCCAGGAAAAGCTCAATCTCGATAAAACCTCGGTTCCCTACGCGGACGAAAAGGATTTTAGTTTCGTCCCGCTCATGGGCATCGGAGCGGTCTATGAAGTCCTGCGCGCGGTGGAAGTTTACGCCAATATTTCGCAGTCGTACCGGCCAAAGGCATTTGCCGACGCCGTTCCGCTCGGCACCAATCAGGTCGTTTCAAGCGATCTCGAGGAAGGCCATGGACAGCAGTATGATTTCGGGGTTCGCGGACGCAGTTGGAATTTTTGGACCTGGGACGCGGATTATTTCCTCCTCGATTTCCAGTCCCAGACCGGCACGGTCGGCAACTCCATCCAAAACGTGGGCGACGCGCGCCATCACGGCATTGAGTTCGCGAGCGAAGCGGATCTGATGGGGCTTTGGGACCGCGTCAAAAAAACGGATTTTCAGACGCGCTTTGGATCTCTTTCGCCTTTCACGAGTCTCACGCTGCTTGACGCGGA
>JAHFHI010000298.1 GCA_023246995.1 Candidatus Omnitrophota bacterium | reverse complement strand
AATTGGGCTCGTAATCAGACAGGTCTTTTCGTCCGAGCCCGAGCTTGGCGCTCGTGAAACGCAAAAGAGCCGTTCCATAATAGCTGGCAAGGTTGAGCGCCTTATCCGCCGCACGCGTGCTGCGGCCCCGCAGCCCGGAGGGAAGATAAGAGTCGTCGCCGTAGACGAGCATTTTCCAGGATTTTGTCGCGGGGGTGTACGCCAGCACCGTCATCCCGAGGTGAGGCGAATTGCCCAGGCGCGGCCAGAAATCCTTGTATTTCTGATAGGAAATTTCGAAAATCGTCATCATGGCCAGGAGGAGGGTCATGCCGTGCGTGGCCATCACGACGCGTTTCTCCGGGGCAGCCGAGAGTTCGCTCATCAAGAGCTTTAAATATTTGCCGACTTTGCGGCCGGAATAAAAATTTTCGATCTTAAAGTCAGCGGGGTTGCCGACAAAAGATTCCCAAAGCGCGGGCTCCCGCTTTTCAAGAATTTCCATGGGGATTCCCCCGACCGGGTGGAGCAGGACTTCCCGCAGCCGCCTCAATATTTCGGGCTTTTTGTCCTGACTCGCGGCAAGATAAGAAAGGGTCCTGTTGGCCCTTTCCAAATCGCTTGCGATAAAGCGCTCGAAACTAAAGCCCTTTCTCTTGAAAAATCCGGCCATGGCCTGGGCCTGGGCCATTCCTTTGAGCGTAAGCGGCGAATAGAAATCATAGGACTGGCTGTACTGGAACAAATTCGACATGGATTCTCCGTGCCGGACCATGAAAACAAGTTTTGCATCAGGGTTAGCCTCCTGCCACGCGCCGAAAGAATCTAAAAATTCCTGGATGGTTTTATATTCCGGTTTGATGCGCTCCCTCTCCGCTTCGGTAAGCGCGTTTCTCACTTCGGAGCGCACGCCTTTGAGGGGCTCTATCGCGGCCTCGACCCCCGGCGCAAAGCGTTCGCCGTTCTCCGCTCCGCGAGCGACTTTAATGAGCAATGCGCCGTTCATGACTTCCCGCTTGCCCGGCACTAATTTGAGCGGGCCGGACGCGTCGTCGCTTTCATATAAATGCCAGCTTGGGTCCATGCCGTTATCAAAAACAAAAAACGCAAACCCCTCCTTGCCGAACCGTTCGCGAATCTGATCTTTCAAAAAGGGCCATAAAGTCCAGTAATTGGCCCCGAGACGGCCGGAAAATCCCGGGATCACTACCGGGATCACATCTTTTCCGTCCCGGCTGACGGCCATGCCGCTCACCGGATAGACCGCGGGCAGAAAAATCAGGCGGAGGGTCTCCTCCGACAGGAAGTAATCTCCCTCGGAAAGCACCTCTGAAGGACTCCCTTTTGCGATATAACCAAATTTGGCGAGAATCTTTTCCAGCTCCAGCCGGTCAAGTGACTTGCCTTTGCCGTCTTTCAATTGAAATTCCATAGCCTCGTGCCGGAAAGCTCTTTGGAGATTCCGGCCATCGGGATCGTTTTTTAACAACTGATCGTAGAAAAGCGGGGTATTGTTCATAAACGGAAAAGCAAAAATATGCCGGAGATCGGCCGTGCGTGTCCAATGCTCTTCTAAAAGTTCTCCGGCCGGCTCATCACCCCAGCCAAGCGTATAAGCCGCTAAAACAAAGGCCACATCTTCAGGATCAAGCGGGATTTCTTCATCCCCGTCAACCGCTTTAAAGTAAACCTGCTCGATTTTATTGGCGGCGGGATCTCCCTCCAGCTGGATCGTCCCAAGCGCGCTCCGGCCATCTTGAAAGTGGACAAAGACCTTATAGCGCTTGCCCGGTTCATGCCAGGGCTCGTCATTGGCTCCGAAAAAAGTCCAGCCTCCGCGGGCGTTAGGCTGCAGGGTCCAGTTGCCCTGAAGATCTCCCTGATTGCCGAGCGAAATCTGAAGCGCCGTGCCGGGCTCGCTTAATTCGCTTAGTTTGGGCATCAAACGTTTCAGGGCTTCCATCGAGGACGTGTCGGAGCCTTTCAGCTTGAGATAAAAAGTTTGATCGTTCAGATCGGTCACGGCCAGGAAGATGACGATGTCTCCTGCGCTCCGGTCATAATAGGACTGACGCACATTTTTGACCTGGCCGGCCGTGAGATGAAATTCCGACGGCGAGGTTAGGCCGATTGCTTGGGTGAACCGGCTCATCTCTTCGGGCGTAAAGGCTTCGGAAGTCCTTTGGGCCCAAGTCTTGACGGACAGTCGGGTTTGACCCAGATCGGCCATATATAAATCGGCGGTTTTGGGTTCCTCACCCTTCAGCCCGGCCCCGGGATACCCGGTTTTGACAATCTCCCGAATGGCCGGCATCCTCACTTCAGAGCGAAGGATAGCCGGGGCGGCGAGCTTATTAAAGCGAGCGTTCAAATTCCGTGAAAAATATTCTTCATTCATCTTTTTACCCGTGATCCCAAAATTTCCATCCGGGAGTTTTTCCAGTTGACGGATGCGCACGGCGGCCAGCGCAGACGGGTGATTGGCGAGAAGACTCATCCCATGGCGCACAAGACCAGATTCTTTGGCATTTTTGATCACATAATCGAATAGTAAGTCCGTCAATCCCTTCTCCAGGGGACCGGAATTCTCAAAATAAATTTCCATTTTGGGGATTGCCAGTTCATAGGTAAACGCCAGGGCATCCGGGTCAAATCCTTTAAAAATATTTTCAGGCTGG
>JAHFHI010000040.1 GCA_023246995.1 Candidatus Omnitrophota bacterium | reverse complement strand
GGTCAACTCCTATGACGTTTCCTGGTACGGGGAAAACGACACCACGTCTTACGCCAAAAAGGTCACGGCGGTGGTGGAAGTGACATTCGCCATTAGCGAATGACCCTTTATTCCAAAGCCCTTGACCCTCCGGGGGGCTTCTGGATAAGATGCCGCTAGCGTTTATGAATCTTTCGGGCAAAACGGTTCTCATTACGGGAGCGGCCAAGAGGATCGGCCGGGAAATCGCGCTTGTTTTGGCCTCGAGGGGGGCCTCGATCGCCATTCACTGCCGGAAATCCCTGAGCCAAGCACGCGCGCTCGAGCGGGAGATTAAAAAGTCAGGCGCGGGGGCTTTTGTGATCCAAGAGGATTTCGAGCCCGGAACCGGCCGGAGCCTTGAGAAAAAAATCAGGAAGTTCACCGCAAAGCTTTATCGCCGGGCCGGACGCGTGGATGCGCTCGTCAACAATGCCGCTATTTTCTATCCCACGCCGTTCGGGAAGATTCGGGAAAAAGACTGGGACGCCTTCATGAATATTAATCTCAAAGCCCCTTTTTTTCTGGCCCGGGAGATCGGGCTTCGTATGAAGAAGGCCGGGCAAGGCAAGATCATCAACCTTGTGGACTGGACCGGATTCAAGCCCTACCGGGACTATCTTCCGTATTGTATTTCCAAGGCCGGGTTAATCGCCGCCACCACCGGGCTTGCCAAAGCGCTTGCCCCCGAGGTGCAGGTGGCGGCCGTGGCGCCCGGGCCTATTCTTCCGGCCAAGGGCATGAGCCGGAAGCAGGAAAAAAAGGTCGCGGCCAAAACCCTGCTCGGGCGTTTCGGGCACCCCAGGGACATTGCCGCGACGGTACGTTTTCTTATTGAAGATACGGATTTCATCACCGGGGCGTTTATCCCGGTCGAGGGGGGAGCGCTCGTCGTCTAATGTACCGGGTCGGAAGAGAGGTCCATTTCAGTTACGGACACCGCTTGCTTGAGCACGACGGCAAATGCGCGAATCTGCACGGGCATAACGGCCGGGTCATCGTGGAGGTGTCCAGCCAGATGCTCAATCACCAGGGCATGGTCATGGATTTTTATAAAATCCGCGAATCGATCGGCGCCTGGATCCAGCACACGCTCGACCACAAAACCATTCTCTGGGATAAAGATCCGCTCGCCGCGATTCTCTCGCAGGCCGGCGAACCGGTGGTGCTCATGAAGGAAAACCCGACCGCCGAAGCCCTCGCGCACTGGATTTTTGAGGAGGCCCGGCATATGCGTCTGCCGGTTTCGCGCGTCACCCTCTGGGAAACTCCCAAGAGCTTTGCCGCCTATCATGAATGAGCCGCGTCCGGGGTTTCGGCTCCGGGCGAGGGTTTTAAAAAACGCCGTGTAATGAAACGCACCCTGCTGATTGGCCCGGCGGGATGCGGCAAAACCCACCGCATTCTGGATCTTTTCGAAGAAAGTCTGCGCCGGGCCTCCGACCCGCTGGCCCCGGAAAGCCTTTTGATCCTGCCCTCGGCCGAACACATGGACCGGGCGGTGCTCCTGCTTTTACAGCGCGGGGTGAAAGGTTTTTTCCACCGCCGCATCACCACGCTCTCGAACCTGCTCAAGGATTTTTTTGAAAGCCCGGCCGTCCGCGTCGCCTCTCCGGTCTCGCGCTACGGCATTTTGCGCGAAGTTTTTGAAACCGAGACATGGCCTTATTTTGAACGGGTCCAAAAATCTCCGGGATTCCTGAATCTGATGGGAAATTTTTTGGCCGAGGTGAAAGATTCCCTGATCGGCCCGTCGGATTTCCGAAGCCGTATGAATGCCATGAAAAAGCTTGAGGCGCCGCTCGGGGCGAAGTATGAGGCCCTTGCCGGGATTTACGAGGCTTATGAAACGGGCTTGAGGAAACGCGGATTCGTTGATTTCCAGGATGCCGTCAGAATCCGGCGCGAAGGCGGCGTCAAAAAAGCCGCGCCCCGGATTAAAAAACTTTTTTTGGACGGTTTTTTTGACTTTACCCCGCTTCAGGCGGAGGCGCTCGGCGAACTTTTCGCGGCCGCGGGGGAGGCTGTCGTGACCCTGACCCGGGACACGGCCAAAGGCCGGCCGGAACTCTTCGAAGCGGTCGCGAAGACCGAGACTCTGCTCCGGCGGATGGGTTTTGAGCCGGAGCTGCTTAAGAGACCCTGCCCGCGGTTTAAAAAACCGGCCCTGGCCTATCTGGAAGAAAATCTTTTCCGGGAATCCCTGCCCGCCGCCGCGCGTGTGCCGAAAGCGGAAGCCGCGGAGACGATCCGCCTTTTTGAAGCGGTGGGCATGCAGGGGGAAGTCGAGATGATTGCCCGGGAAATCCTGCGGATTTCCCGGACGGAGGATTTCCGCTTAAGTGATTTTGCTGTTTTGCTCCGGCAGATCGGCCCCTATGAGGCGCTTATTCGCTCGGTTTTCAGGCGTTTCGGCATCCCGGTCGAGATCCATGAGCGCGAGCGGCTCAAGCTTTCGCCCATGATCCAGACCGCGGCCGCGCTGGTTAAAATTTTCCGCGACGGCTGGCGCCGCGAGGAGCTGGTGAACTTTTTAAAATCGTCCTATGTGCGGTTTCTTGGGAAGGGCTCGCCAAAAGACTACGAGTGGGTGAGCGAGCTTGAAAACCGCGCTTATCTTGAAGGGCTGCTCCGGGGCCGGGAGGAATGGCTCAAGGCCTGGCCCGAGCACTCCGGGGCTCCCGGATCGGGCAGGGAAAATTCCGGGCCATCCTTTCATGAGCGCAAGACCGCGGCCCTGGGCGTTCTTGCCGCTCTCGAGGACAGGTTGAGAAGCGCTCCGGATTTCAGAAGCTTGCGTGAATTCTTCGTGGAGGCGCTCTTTAAGACCTTCGGTATTTTCGCGCCTTCCGTGGAAGCAAGCGAGGCGGTCCGCCGGGAAGCCGCGAGTTTTAAGCGACTCCAGGTCCTGCTCGATGAAATCGAAGGCCAGAGCGAAGCTCGGGCCGAAGGGGGCGTCAATTTTCAGGATTTCTGCGATCAATTTTTGCGGCTCCTGGATCTGGATCTTTATTCCCTGGGGGAGCGCCACCCGAACCGCGTGCAGGTCTACGACGTTTCGCTCGCCCGTCAGAAAGAATACCGCGTGGTTTTTGCCGCGGGACTGCTTGAAAGAAATTTTCCGGTGCATGTCCGCGAAGACCCCGTTCTTTCGGATTGGGAACGCCGGCTCTTCAACAGCGGCGCGGAATCGGGTTTTTTGGCCGAACGGCTGCCCAGGCAAAATCTGGAGCGCTACCTTTTTTATCTGGCCCTGACCCGGGCCCGAGAAAGGCTTGTTTTAAGCTGCCCGCGTTTTGATCTCGAAGGTAAAGAGTCCCTGCCCTCCTTTTATTTGGAAGAGGTGCGCCGTCTTTTTCCGGGGAAGCTTGGGACCGTGAAGCAGGATCTCTCCCACCCTTATCCCGGGCTTGAGGAGGCTTCGAGCCCGCGCGAACTTGAGACCGCGCTCATGGGGGAGTTATGGCATCTTTCGCCCCGACTCCAAACCGAGGGGGCGTTTGTCTGGACGGTACTAAACAAGGCTCTTGAAAATCCCGCGACCCGGGGCCGGTTTCAAAAAGCCTGTGTTTCGATCGACGCCAGGATTGCCGATCCGGAGATCGCCGCGAGCGACCCTTTTCGGTCCCGGCGCTCGAGCGCGAGCCGGCTTGAGGAATACGCCAAGTGTCCCTACCGGTATTTTGCCAATCAAGTGCTCGGCCTCGAGGATCCCCGGGAGGATGTCAACGCAAGGCAAAAGGGGACGATCATGCATCAGGTGCTTGAGCGCTACGGGCGCGCCCGTTTTCAGGCCCGGGAGGCGAGGCTTCGAGGCCGTGACGCGGCCCGGGAGTTTTGCCTGCGGGAACTGGATCAGGCGCTTCAAGACTATCCGCTGATACGGCGGCGCAAGTATGAACTCGAACTTGATTACGAGGAACTCCAAGAAACCCTGCTCCGATTTTTGGATTTCGAACTCGCGCGTTTTGAGACCGCGCCGCTCCTGCCAAAATATTTTGAGTTCTCGTTCGGCACTTCGGGCGAGCCCGATGCCCCGGCTCTCGAAATCCGGGACGGAGAGCGCGTGATGAACCTGACCGGGAAAATCGACCGCATTGATGTGGACCCCGAAGGGCGTTTCGGACTCGTGTTCGATTACAAACGGAATGCCGAATTCAAGAGGGAAGGTTTTGAATCCGGGGCTTCCCTCCAGCTTCAGATTTATCTTCTGGCCATGCGGGAATTTTTAAAACTTGAACCCGTGGGCGGGCAGCTTTTGTCGCTCACCAGGAGAAAATCGACCGGTTTTTATCACAAGGAAAACGCTTCCTCCCTCGGGCTCCTGCCGTCCCGTGCTTTTGCGTTGAGCGGGGAGGATTACGAAAAAGCGATGGAGCGAAGCCTCGGGCATATTAAGCGCTTCGGCCGGGCCATGGAGGCCTGTCTGATTCCACCGCGGCCCCGGACCCCGGAAGAGTGTAAAAAATGCCTGTACCCCGGGCTTTGCCGGATTGAAAAGTGGAGGCTTCCCATGATCCGCGAGGAAATCCGCGCCGAAGAAGCGCGCGAGGAGACTGCGGGCCGGGTGCGGGAGTGAAAAGAGCGGTGAAACTGACGGCGGTTCAGGAAAAGATCGTGAGAACCCCGGGCAATGTGCTCGTTTCCGCGGGAGCGGGGACCGGCAAGACCCGCGTGCTGGTGGAGCGCTTTCTCGATCACGTGGTCCGTGGCGGTGTCCTGGTCGGCGAAATTCTGGCCGTTACGTTCACCGAAAAAGCGGCCAATGAAATGAAATCCCGCATCCAGGAACGCTTAGCCGAGCTCGGCCTTGAGACGGCGCGCCGTGACCTTGAGCGGGCTTATATTTCCACGGTTCACGGTTTTGCCGCAAGGCTTCTCAAGGAGCACCCGCTCGAGGCCGGGGTTTCGCCCGACTTCCGGGTGCTTGAAGGCGAGGAGAGCGCTTTCATGCAAGAGGAGGTTTTAAGCGGGATCATCGAACGAACCTGCGTGAAGGGGCACCCCACCTTTGAGCTGCTCCGGGTTTACGGAGAAGATAAAATCCGAGCGGGCGTACGCAAAATTTTTTTTGCAGCGCGCAGTCACGCCTGCCCGCTCTCGGAATTTTTCGCGCTAAGCCGCGAACATACCGAAGTTCCTGATTTTAAAGTATTGCGGGACCGAGGCCTTATGATTCTCGAAAGACATTCCGAAAAAGAACTGGCCGCTTCCTGGCTGGCCTTTGCCGCCCGCCCGGAGTGGGATTGGGAAGCGCTTCAAGCCTTCAAAGAATGGCCCAAGGCTTTTTCGAGGCGCCAGAAAAACAAGCAGGATTGGAATGCGCTGAAAGCCCTGCATCAGGAATTTTTGGGCGGCGTTTTGGAGGGGTTTCTCGCGCCGTGGCGCGAGCGTTTTGAGGCTCTGGCCCTGGAGTTTGAAACGCTTTACGAAGCGTGTAAAGCCGCGGAGGGTGTCCTTGATTTTGATGACCTGCAGATCCGGGCCTGGAATCTCCTGAAAGGCGAAGGCCCTGCCGAGAAAAGGGTCCGGGATTTTTACCGGGGGCAATTCAAGTTTATTCTGGTCGATGAGTTCCAGGACACCGACCCGCTGCAGATGCGGCTTGTGGACTGTCTGGCCTCGGGCGAGAACCTTTTCTGCGTGGGCGATTACAAGCAGTCAATCTACGGCTTCCGGGCCGCAGCGCCGGAGAATTTTCAGGCCCGGGAAGCCGAGTACCGGGACCCGGCCAAAGGACGGCGTGAGGCCATGCTTGAGAATTTCAGAAGTGCTCCAGAGGTCCTTGATTTTGTGAATCGCTTTTTCGCGGCGCTTTGGGAAGAGGAAGGCTTCAATCCTGAAGCGCTCATCCCCGCCGCGGCCGGCCCGGCCCCGGGCACGGTTCAGGTGCTCGTGGCCGAAAAAAAAGAAGGCGAGGACCTGCAAACCGCGCGTTTCCGCGAGGCCTCGATCATTGCCGGCAAGATCGAGGAATTTCGCGCGCGCGGGGTCGACTACGGAAACATGGCGGTGCTCTTTCAGGCCATGTCGGATGCGGCCATTTATGAATACGCCCTGCGCCGGGCCGGGATTCCCTATTTTTCAGTTTCGGGTCGGGGTTTTTATCACCAAAGCGAGATCCGGGACATGATGAACCTTCTCGGGGCCCTTGAAAATCCGCTTTCGGATATCGCGCTCGCCTCGGCCCTGCGTTCTCCGCTCGTGGGCGTGACGGATGAAACGCTTTTTCGGCTCTCTTCATCGGCCAAGGCTGCTCAAAAGTCAACGCCGCTTTATAAGGCGGTCAAAAATCCGGATGCGCTCGCGCAAATTCCCGCGGCTGAAAAAGAAAAACTTCGTTTCTTCTCGGAACTTTTTGCCGAGCTTCTCGCCCGCAAAGACCAGCTCCGGATTTCCGAGCTCCTTGATTTGGTTCTCGAAAGGACGGCCTATGAACTTTATGCCCTGCGCGATTCCCAGGGGGTGCGGCGTTTCGCGAATCTTAAAAAACTGATCGGCCTGGCCCGCGATTATGAAACCCACGAGCTTTTGTCGTTAAGTGATTTCCTGGCGCGCGTGCGCGGGCTTCAGATGAAGGAGGCGCGCGAGTCCGAGGCCCAGATCGAGGCCGAGGAGAGCGGTCATGTGGTCCGGCTCATGACCATCCACGCGGCCAAGGGCCTTGAGTTTGAAGTCTGCATCCTCGCCGACCTCGGCCGCCAGGACCGCGACCCGGAGCCTAAAATCTTCGCGGCGCAGGCCCCCGAAGGTTATTCCTTTAAAATCCTAAATGAGCTCACCCGGGATTGGGAAAAACCGGGCAGCTTTGAAAAAATCATCGGCACTCTCGAGGCCAGAGAAACGCGCGAATGGAAGAGGCTTTTTTACGTGGCCGCGACCCGGGCCAAAACGCATCTTGTGCTTAGCGGTGTCTCGGAGCCGGCAAGTCCGGATCCGGAAAAAGCGCCGAAAACGTTTTCCGAAATGTCTTCCTGGATGGACTGGGTCATGGCGCTTCAAGGCCCGCTCGGTCTAGAGGTCAAAAACGCCAGCGTGCCCGTAACGGCCTCGCCCAAAGTTTCTGTTTTTGCCGAGACCAAGATGTTTGCCGGGCTTCTCGAGGATTTGAACCCCAAGCTCCCGGAAATCGCGGCCAAGACCGTCAAAGCGCGCGCGGAGCTTCAGGCAAGGGTCGGGGGTGTTTTTGAACAGATGTCGGGGGCCGACCGGATCCGCCGCGCGGCTTCGCGCGCGATCGACCTCCCGGTTTCCGCTTATCTGGTTTTTGCCAAGGACCCGGAGATTTACTGGAGAGTCTACGAGCTCGGCTATCTCGAAGGGTTTGATGCCGAAGCCGAAGATCTCGAGCGCCTCAAGCGGAAGTCCGCCGCCGGGTCCGGCGGCGCAGAGGCGGAATATTCCGAAGCCTGGGATCCCAGAAAGATCGGCACGGCCGTGCACTTGATTCTGGAGCATTTGAATTTTGCCGAACCCCTCGAAACCCTCGCCGGTTTTGAGGGAACGGTTCTGCGGCACATGCCGCCTCGGGCCGCCGCGGAAGCCCGGGCCGCGGTCACGGCATTTTCCAAAACGCCGCTCGCCCGCGAGCTCGCGAAAGCGCGCCGGATTTTTCGCGAAATTCCTTTTGTGCTAAACGAGCGCCACGGACGGATCGACGGCATCATGGACGTTCTTTTCGAAGACGCGCGCGGCGGCTGGCACGTCGTTGACTACAAAATGGCTTTGGGCGACGAGACCAAGGTCCGGGAATCGGCCTATGATTTCCAGATCGGCATTTATGCGCTGGCGGTTTATGAGCTGCTCGGAAAAATTCCGGGGTCGGGCCGGATTCATTTTTTGAAAAATAATTGGGCTACCCGTTTCCAGGGCAGCCCGGAGTGGCTTGAGGTCCAGCGCAAAAGGCTGCGGGAGCTTCAGGAACGCATTCTTGATTTTACGGCCGAGAGGCGCGAGGCCGCCTGGCTCCGGTGAGCGCCTTTGCGCGCTTGCCCCAAAGCCCGGTTTTGATTATCATCGGCTTGTCGGGTAACTTTAAAGCCAAGAGTAGAGAGAGAGAAGAGGGCGACCTTGTTCTGCAATTTTTGCGGGAAAAATTTTGAGGCTTCCGAAGGCTTTGAGGATATCAGCCGCCGGGGCGGTCATCATTTGACCCGGTGTGAAAAGTGCGTTTACAATCAAGCCGAAACCGAATATGACTGGCATCACGAAATCCAGGGCCGGGGCCACCTGATGCAGCGCGGCGCCTCGGGGGGCAGGGCGCGTTAATGGGAGAGCCGGCGAAAGCAGCGCAGAGAATTTTAATCGTCGACGACGAAGAAGATGTCCGGCTTTTTCTGGCGGATTTTCTGGGGGAGCGGGATTTCGCCGTTGAGACCGCCAAAAACGGCCTGGAAGGCCTCGAGAAAGTAAAGTCCTGGAAACCCGACACGGTTCTCCTCGATATCATGAT
>JAHFHI010000039.1 GCA_023246995.1 Candidatus Omnitrophota bacterium | reverse complement strand
ACGGCTCCGGGGAAAAGCTTTCGGCGTTCCGTTGACGTCCCAGCAGTAAAGATCAAAGAGCATCCGGCATTGAATGTTGTATAAGAAAGAGCCGACCCAGCGGTGCAAACCCTCGCGGATTTTCCGGTTCGCCTTGATCACGGTGCCCGGATTAGCGATCGCGTAAAGGACGATCAGGGATAAATCCTGGGCCCGGGTGCGGGCGAGATTGGCATAACAAAGAATGCTGCCCATGGATTCCCGGATTCCCGTTTTGACGGCGGCGCCCCAGCCTGCGCGAGCGCTCGATACCACGCGAATCGCGTCAAAATCAGCGGCCAGACGGCGGCATCGTTCCTCGGAATTATCCGTGCAGCCGTTCGGGATCAAAAGAATTTCAAACGGATACTCAATTTGCGCCATGGCGTGATGGTATTCCGAGACCACGCGCTCCAGGTGATCGGCTTGATTGTGGACCGGAAGGAGAAGGGAGACCTGCGGCCGTGTCATTTGGAATAGCGGGCGTATTCCATCTCACGCAAAGCCGTCCTCGCCAGCGCTTCCCCCGAAATCCCGTGTTTTTCTTCCAGGTAAGCCGTGCTCCCGGAGAGTCCATCGGGAGCAGTGCGCACGCCGCAGCGGACCAGGCGGCAGTTTAAAGCCCGCTCGGCAATGATTTCAGAAATCAAGGAGCCCGCTCCACCGGAGACGGAGTGCGATTCGACGCTGATCGCCAGGGAAAAGCGGGAAAGCCACTCCGCGAGATCCGAATCCGGGGAGGGATTGAAACTGGAGAGGGCCAGCACGGTGGATTGAACGCCTTTAAGGGCTAAGGCCTCGGCAGCAGCAAGGGCGTTAGCGGCCATGGTGCCAAGCGCGATTAAAAGCAAGTCCTCGCCGTTTCTTAAAACCTGGGTCCGGGCCAAGTCAAATCGTCCTTCAAGCTCCGGCACCTGAAGCTGGTCATTTTTACTCAACCGGTAATAAACCGGCCCCGGGAGATCCCAGGTTTTTAGAAGGGCATTTTGAGCCTGCGTGCAGTCCGCCGGACAAACGAGGGTCAGCCCCGGATAAGGACGCAAAGCCGCTAAATCTTCAAGGGCGTGGTGGGTTGGCCCCGCGCTTCCGTACTCAAAACCGGCGCCGATGCCGAGGACTCGGACGGGAAGACGGTGGAGCACCGGGCCGTTTCGGATAAATTCATAAGGGCGCAAAGCCGCAAAGGTGGCAATGGAATAAACAAACGGGATAAACCCCGATTCGGCAAGGCCGGTGGCCATACCGATCATATTTTGCTCGGCAACCCCGGCGTTGAAAAAGCGCTCGGGAAATTCCTCGCGGAACGGCTCGACAACCGTGTATCCCAAGTCGCCGGTGAGGAGGACAATGCGCGGTTCTCGGCGCGCCAAAGCCGAAAGGGTGGCGATCAGCGCCTTCCTCATGCGTTTGCGACCTCCGCCATCGCCTGCTTGAATTCAGTCTCGGACATGGGCCAGTAGTGCCATTTGATCTGGCGCTCCATAAAAGAGACGCCCTTGCCGAATACGGTTTTGGCCACGAGCACATGCGGCGGGCCTGCCGCGGTATCGAGATTCCGGATCGCGCGGGTGATTTGCGCGCTGTCATGGCCGTCGAGTTCCTGCGCGTCCCAGCCGTATGCCTGCCATAGTTTGGGCATTGAGGGAATACGAAGGACCTCGTCGGTATACCCCAAGGCTTGCTGGCTGTTTAAGTCGACGATGGCCACCAAATTAGAAAGTTTGTGATGCGAGGCAAACAGGGCGGCTTCCCAAAGGGAACCTTCATTGCACTCGGCGTCGCTTAGCAGCACAAAAACGCGGCGCGGAGAATCCTGCATTCGCGCGGCTAGCGCAGCCCCGGTTGCGATGGAAAGGCCCTGTCCCAGGGATCCGGTAGAAAAATCAACGCCGTCCAAAACATGTTCGGGGTGGACCCCCAAAAGGCTCGCGTCCGCGCAAAAAGTTTCGAGTTGAGCTTCCGGCAAAAACCCTTTGAGGGCTAAAGCCGCATAGAGGGCTAAGGCGGCATGTCCCTTGGAGAGAATAAAACGGTCGCGATCCGGGGAGTCGGGGGCTGGAATATTGAGAATCTGCCCATAGAGGGCCGCGAGAATATCCGCGACGGATAAAGCGGAGCCGATGTGCCCGACATGGGCGCGGCGGGACTGCTCTAAAATAATGCGCCTTATTTGACGCGCGGAGACCGCCGTACTTTTTTTTGTTTCAGTCCCGAACATTCAGCCTTTGGAAGGTTCCTGTTTTTTGCGGCAGCAGGGCAACGGCGACTCTTAAGATAAGCGCCCGCTCCGGGCCGTGCATCGATTGGCCCGTAATTTCAGTAACCCTGGATGATATCTTGGCTTATAGCCGCTGTCCAGAATAATTTTGATGATCCCCGGGGGCATAAAAAGGGTTGTGTTTTCTCTTTTTTTACCGTATTCTCACGACTTCACAGACCCTAAAGATGAGGGAACGAGGATGGTAAAAGATTTCCATTTTTTAATGATCAGCGCCATGTACGAGAACGGGGGAAACACCACCCACCGTTTTCTCGACGGGCATCCGCAAATGCATGTCTATCCGTTCGAATCGCAGCTTGGAACACGGCTGGTTCAGGACTCCCTGACCACGCTTTTCCCGGTGAAGTACCGCTGGCCGGTCTTTGCCTTAGACGCGACCCCGTATGATGATTACAAAATGATCATTGATGAGGAAGGTAAGGTCCGCGCGCGCACCCCGCATGTGAGCAAATTCCGGCATATGCCTTTTGATTTTTCCGATGAGGAGCGCCTGAAAATCTATCAGGGGCTTATCAAACGGACGGGGCGGTCCCGAGGGCGAAATGTGGAAGCTTTTTTCCGGGCTACTTTTGAGGCCTGGAAAGACTGCAAACGCAGCGGCAGGGAATCCTTTTACGTCGGCTACAGCCCGGTGGTCGGCGTTGACGGCGACAAGATCTTAAACGATCTTCCCAAGGCACACGTGCTCCACGTGGTCCGTAATCCCTGGTCGGCTTACGCCGACACCCGCAAGCGACCCGTGCCTCTCAGCCTGAAAGATTATCTTTTAGGCTGGGTCTTGAGCCAGTATCATGCCCTGCTTTTCAGGGAAATGTTTCCAAAGCGATTCCACATCCTGCGCTTTGAAGATATCGTGGTGAATCCGAAGAAAGTCTTGGGGGGGCTTTGCCGGAAACTTGGCCTTGAAGCTTCTGCCACGCTTTCGAACCCGACATGGAACGGTTCGGAACTCCAGGAGATCTACCCCTGGGGCACCATCCGCCGCGCCAGCACGGAGGCGAATCGGGCCACGGCCGGGGAACTTCCCCGAGACGAGATCGCCGAAATTCGCCGCCGCGCCAATCCTTATCTGAAAATTCTGGGCTACGCAGACTTCCTTTAAACCGTGAAACGCACTCTCGTTACCGGCGGGGCAGGCTTTGTCGGAGCGAATCTGGTGCGAAGGCTCCTTGCCGAAGGCCATGAGGTTCATCTGTGGATGCGGCCCGGCACTTCGCTCTGGAGGGTCGACTCTGTTTTGTCGGACGTCACCCTTCATTCCGGCAGCTTCCAGGATCCGGAATCCTTGTCTCGAGCGCTCAAGAACATACGTCCGGATTGGGTCTTTCATCTCGCGGCCCACGGCGCTTATTCGTGGCAAACGGATTTGCAAGCCATGATCGAAACCAACGTTCTCGGCACCGTGAATTTGATTCGGGCTTGCTTGGAAACCGGATTCGAAGCTTTCATTGCTGCCGGGTCCTCCTCGGAGTATGGATTTAAGGATCATGCTCCAAGCGAAGAGGAGGCCTGCGAGCCGGCGAGTGATTACGCGTGGAGTAAACTTTCCGCGGCCCTTTACGCCCGTTATGCCGCGCGCCGTTTTGAAAAGCCTATTGTCACGCTGCGGCTTTATTCGGTTTTTGGGCCTTACGAAGAACCCGGGCGTTTGATTCCGGCCCTTCTTGCCGAGGGGGCTAAAGGAAAGCTGCCCCCCCTGGTGCGCCCCGAAACAGCGCATGATTTTGTCTACGTGGACGACGTATGCGAAGCATTTCTTCTCGCCGCGTCGCATCCCCAAAAAACAAAGAAAGGCATCTATAACGTGGGAACGGGTTTTCAGACCGAGATGCGCCACGTCGTCGACGTCGCGCGCCGGGTCATGGCCCTTAACGAAGAGCCGGTTTGGAATTCCATGCCGGGCCGGGGCTGGGATACCTCGATTTGGATGGCCGATCCGCGCAGGATCAAAGAGGATCTCGGATGGGCGCCGAAGCATGATTTTGAATCCGGGTTTCGCAAAGCCGCCCAGTGGTATCGTAACGATCCGGCGTCGCGGAAAATCTACGAACAAAACGCCGCGCCTCTGCGGTCAAGATGAAGCCGCGCTGGCTTCTTATTCTTTTTTGGGGACTCTACTTTTTTTTCGCGGCCCGCTGTCTTTCCGGTCACCGGTTCCTAAACGACGACCTGGAGATCCTGGAGCGCGCGAAACGGGTCTACTCGGAGCCGGGCCTTCTTTTCGCGGCCGACCATTCCGGACGCAATCATATTCTCATGTATTTATTCATGGGCGCGCTGTGGCCTGTTTTTCATCTCCATCCTTTCCCGTATTACCTGATGATCCTTGCGCTCCATTCGTTTGCGGTCTATGGGCTGATGCGATTCTTTACCCGCTGCGGCCTTGCTGAAATGGGCGCTCTCGCGGGCGGCCTTTTTTTTCTCTGTCTGGGCGTTCACTTTCAGTCTGTCGGGTGGATCGGCAACGTGGCGCGGCTCATGATGGCAAACCTGATATTGCTGGCGTTTTTTTGTTTTGACCGTTTTCGACGCAGCGGCTCAAAACGGGCGTTTCTGGGCGCGTTCCTTTTTTGGTTTTTGGCCCTTCAATGCAATGAGGAAGCCGTTATGCTGCCGGGTCTCTTTTTTATTTATGACCTTTTTATTCTGCGATTTTTATCCAACCAGGACTGCCGAAGGGGGCTTTGGGCCTATCTGCCACTGGGGTTCATCACCGGACTTTTCCTTTTTTTTCAGTTTAACTACCGCTCGGCGGGCGCATCGCTCTACGTCAGTCCCGACCTGCGGTTTCCTGAAAAAGCGCTGGGCCTTTTCTGGACGCTGGCGCATCTCTTTATCCCGCGCGAGGAGATCCTGCCCGTATTTTTACAAAACGCACGGATGAAAGTTTTTTGCGCGGTTCTTCCCGCCGCAGCGCTGGCCGGCGTCCTCACGGCTGCGAAGCGATATTTATCCATTGAGGATAGGCGCCGCTACGGGTTCCTTTTTCTTTTTTCCGCCCTCTGGTTTTTTGTGGCATTCAGCCCGTTTTCGCTTCGCGCTCTGGAGGATTGGAAAAGTTATCCGCATCCCAGGTATCTTTATTTGCCCTTAATGGGTGTCGCGGCGGGTGCAGGAGTTTTTATAGAAATGGGAATACGAATCGCCCGTTGCCAAGAGCGTCCTTTGCGGCGACGGTTCTTATTCGCTTTGATCAGCTTGTGGGCGGTCTTCTTTTACGGCGCCAATTTAGCGGGTTTTTGTTTTATGGCCGGCAAGCTTGAAAGGGAGGCCGGCCGTTCGGCCTCCGAGAGGCCGGTTTAGCCCGTTTTTTCTGCAGTTTGTGGTATTTCTGCCGATTCAAAAGGCAGGAGCTCACCTTGACTTTTATTCAAAATAGACCAGAATAGAGACCTTGTCATGACGCCACCGCTCAGCGTAAGTACAATCCCCGAGGTCGCCGCGTGAAGGTCTGCCTGATCCGGACGCCTTCGGTGATCAGCGCCTCCGAAGTGCGTCCCGGATGCAGTCCGCCTCTCGGGCTTGCCTATCTGGCCGGAAGTCTTCTTCGGGCCGGCCATCAGGTTTCGGTCGTGGATGCCATCGGAGAAGCCCTTCAAGACTATTCCCGGATCGAAGGAGTTGCCGGAGTTTTGGCGCTGGGTTTGCCGATCCCCGAGATTGTTTCGCGCATTCCCGCGGATACGGATCTTTTGGCCGTAACCTGCATGTTTTCCACCGAATGGCCGATGGCTAAGCGGGTCATCCAGGCTTGCCGCGAGTTTTTTCGAGAAGCCCCCATCATTGCCGGGGGCGAGCATATTACGGCCTGTCCGGAATTCGTGATGGAAGATTGTCCGGCATTGACCTTTTGCGGTCTTGGCGAAGGAGAAACTTTGATCACCGAACTCGCGGATACCTTAGAGGCCGGCCGTGATTTAAAAGACGTTGCCGGCCTGGTGTTCCGGGAAGCCGGTAAAATTCACCGGAACACCAAGCCCACCAGGATTCGGGACGTGGATCAAATTCCGCTGCCGGCGTGGCACCTTTTTCCCATCAATCACTATATCGAAAGCGGGGCCATGCCGGGGGTGGATATCGGCCGGAGCATGCCGCTTCTTGCCAGCCGAGGCTGCCCCTATGAATGCACCTTTTGTTCCAACCCGGCCATGTGGGGAAGGCTCTGGAAACCCCGGACTCCGCAAAATGTCCTGGATGAGATGAAGCATTGGGTCGAAACCTACCGGGTCACGAATTTTGATTTTTACGACCTGACCGCCATTGTCCGGAAGGACTGGATCCTTGATATGTCGCGCCTGATCATCACAAGCGGGCTCAAGATCACCTGGCAGCTTCCCTCCGGGACCCGTTCCGAGGCCCTCGATCGTGAAGTCGTCGACCTGCTTTTCGCTTCCGGTTGCCGCAATGTGATTTACGCGCCCGAGAGCGGCTCGGAATACACGCTGAAACGAATCAAGAAAAAGATCGATAAAAAAGCCATGGCGGTTTCCGTGAACGGGGCCGTCAAAGCCGGGATTAAGACTAAGGCGAATTTTATCGTGGGTTTTCCCGGCGAAAAGATCGGGCATGTTTTTGAAAGTTACGGGTATGCCATACGCCTTGCCGTGGCTGGGCTCCATGAAGTTTCTTTTTTCCCCTTTTCCCCCTATCCGGGATCCGCTCTTTTTGATGAACTTATGGCTAAGGGAAAGATCCGTCTTAGCGACACCTACTTCTTTAATCTGGTCACCAATCCCCGGTGTTTTTCGGAGTATATTCCTTCCTGGCTTGCCCCGATTCTGGCCTCCTTTGGCATGTCCCTGTTTTTCTTTTTCAGCTTCGCGCTTCACCCTTGGCGCCTGATTGATTTGGCCCGTGCCATGATGACCCGCCGCCCGAAAACCCGTCTGGAATCAGCCCTTCTTCGTCTGATGGACCGGGCCAAGACGAACCGCTCGAATTTGCCCTATTACGAGCAGCCCCGCCCCCTTCCCAGTAAAGAAGCGGTTTCAGCCTCTTAAAGAGAGGCTCAAAAAAGGTCCTATAAGATCAAAATCTGTTTGAAATTTACCCCTTTTTCCATTATCCTGATGCAACCTTATGCCTAATGCCGCAAGCCTGCGCGCGCCCTCACCGGTACAGGACTTATTCCAGGTAAAACGGCGGTCATTTTCCGCCCCTTTTCTGATTGTTGCCATTTTTGTCCTGATCGGAGGTTACCGGCTTTCTCTTCTGGACCGGGGGGCGCTTTCGATCCCCGACGAGCTTCAGTACTGGGAGGCCGGGGACGCGATTGAAAAAATATTTTTTGACCATGATATCCGGGGCGGGTTCGCCCATCTGGCGGGTAAAACCAGTCTTTTTGGATCCACGGACAAACCTGCGCATATCACGCTGCGGCTTTTGCCTTTTACGATTCAGGGACTGATCTGGAAGCTTTCCGGGGGCATCCGGGCCCGCGACCCTGAAACCGGTCTTATTACGAGCGGCGTCCACTTCCGCAATCCCGAATTCATGAAAATCCCGATGCTTTTTAACTGGGCGGTTTCTCTCGGGATCCTGGCGTTTTTTTGCAAAATCTCCCGCCGTTTTTTTAAAGGGCACCCCGTATGGGCCGGTGTCAGCACCCTGGTCTACGGTCTTCTTGCCAATAGCAACATCTATGTGCGCCACATTTTGCCCTATGATCACGGATTACTATTTTTTCTCGCCGCGTTTTACTGCGTTCTAAAAAAGACCATTCCGGTGGCGGAGCCCCTGTCTTTCAGCCGGTGCGCGGCTGCCGGTCTTTTGAGTGGTTTCGCCTTCACGGTTTACCCCGGCTACTATATCTATCCCTTTCTCACCTTTGCCGTGATCGCGCTCCGGCCCAGGGAATCCTTTTTTTCAAAAACGCAATTTGTACGTTACCTCTGCTACGGAGGGGCGGCGCTTTCAGTGCTTTGCTTCTATGAAATCGTCGCCCGAATCGGAGGCCTTTCCTATTTCGGAAACCTGCATAATCTTTCCGGAAGCCTGGATGGCTCGCCCGAGGAGGGACTGACCTACGTTCCCGAATACCTGTGGAAAGTCGAGGGCGTCGCCGGAGTTCTTCTCGGCGTCCTCGCTTTGGCCTGGATTTTTTTACGGGCAAAGACGCTTTTGAGGTGCGCTGACCTACGGGAGCCCGCCTACGATGTTAAAGCCGTGCCGTATATT
>JAHFHI010000038.1 GCA_023246995.1 Candidatus Omnitrophota bacterium | reverse complement strand
AAGCGAGCTGATTGAGAAGCGCAGCGAGCTTGACCGTCTCCAGAACACGCTCCGTGAAAAAATAGCCTCGCTCAATAGCGAGCGAGCGGGGCTTGAAAACGAGAAAAAAAACTTTGAGCGTGATACGGCCGAGCAGTTCAGGCGGCGGGAAGCCCTTCTTAAAATGCGCGAGAAGCAGATGGATCTCCTGCAAAAAGACCTGGCCGAGAAAACCAAACAGATCCGGAGTCTTGAAGGCGATTCAGGCGTTTGAGCCGATGGGATGTGAGCCCCTTCCCCGGGCCTGCTTTTTCCTGGCCCCCCCTCCGGGTTTGGGTTAAAATGCATGCAATCGCATGAGGGATTCCGCGCGGATTGCCAATCTCAAAATCTCGTACAGGCACCGCCTCCGCCGGCTTCTTTCGGACATGAAAGCAGCCCGGCGTGCGTCTAAAAGCAGGAAAATTTGCCGCCGGATTTTAGGGACAAGAGAATTCCGAGAAGCCCGTAATCTTTTATTTTATATGCCGCTTCCGGGAGAGGCGAGTCTTCGCGGCCTTGCCGCCAAATCGCTGAAGCTGGGTAAAAAGGTTTATGTCCCGCGCGTAAGGCTTAAGACAAAGGATATCGAAATAAGGCGCATCCGAAGGCTTGCCTCGGAACTGCGTAAGGGGGCTTACGGGATCTTAGAGCCGGTTCCGGCCAAGACATCTAAAGCGGAAGCGCGAATTCTGGATCTCCTTTTTATCCCCGGACTCGGGTTTGATTCCCGGGGCGGGCGCCTCGGCCGGGGCGGCGGTTATTTTGACCGTTTTCTTAAAAAAGTTCCTGCGCGTGCCATAAAAATGGGCGTCGCTTTCCGGGAGCAGCTGCTTTCCAGAGTTCCGGCCGGGCCGCATGATGTGCGCATGGACCTTGTCATCACCGATTGAGCGTTTTTAAAGGAGAAGGATGGCTTCATTGAGGGTCCTGGCCGTTGGGGATGTGGTCGGCAGTCCCGGTCGAAAGGCGTGTGTGGAAATCATCCCGCGTCTCCGTCAAAGGGAGCAAATCGGGTTTGTCATTGCCAACGGCGAGAACCTTGCCGGCGGGTCCGGGATCACTCCCGCCACGACCCAGGAGCTTTTCGATCACGGCGTGGATGTCATCACTTCCGGGGATCATGTTTTCAAGAAAAAAGAAGGCGAAGAACTTGTCCAGGCGAACCCCCGAATTTTGAGGCCGGCGAATTATCCCGCGAGCGTGCCTGGAAGCGGGAGCGTTGTGGCGACAAGCTCTTGCGGGCTTAAAATCGGCGTCCTTAATCTGCTCGGCCGGGTGTTTTTAAAAACCGTCGATTGCCCGTTTGAAGTTGCGGAGCGGGAAATTAAAGAGATCAGCCGCCAGACCCCGATTATTTTTGTCGATATGCACGCCGAGGCGACTTCGGAAAAAGTGGCGCTCGGTTGGTTTCTTGACGGACGGGTGAGCGCCGTATTCGGAACCCACACGCACGTTCAAACCGCGGATGAAGCCATCCTTCCTAAAAAAACGGCATATATCACCGAGCTCGGCATGTGAGGGCCTTACCGCTCCGTGATCGGCAGAAAGATTGACGAGGTGCTTCAGATGTTTTTGACGCAGATGCCCTCCCGCCTGGAAGTGGCCGACGGCGACCCCAGGATTTCCGGAGCTATTTTTGACATCGATCCCCGGACCGGACGCGCCTTATCGATCCGGCGCGTTCACGAAAGGCTTGAGGCGTGAAGCCCGCTCTTTCGCCTTCCGCCGGCCTTTCGAGCCCCTCGGCCGGAAGGCATGTCTACAGCGTAAGCGAGATCAACCGGGGGATACGACAGCTCCTGGAATCTCACTACGCGGGCGTGTGGATCGAAGGCGAAATTTCAAATTTCAAGAAACACACGTCAGGGCACATGTACCTGACTTTGAAGGACGAGAAGTCCCAAATCTCGGCGGTTTTTTTCAGCCGTCTCAACCAGTATCTCAAGTTTGAATTAAAAGACGGGCTTAAGGTTTTTGCCTTCGGGAAAATTTCTCTCTATGAGCCCCGGGGGCAGTATCAACTCACGATTGAACGTCTTGAGCCCCAGGGGCTTGGAGCGCTTCAATTGGCCTTTCTCCAGCTTCGCGAAAAGCTTGAAAAAGAAGGGCTCTTTGAGGCCGCCCGGAAACGGCCGATTCCGCGCTTCCCGAGGACGGTAGGGATCGTGACTTCTCCCACAGGGGCGGCGATCCGGGATATTTTAAACGTCATGAACCGCCGATTTGCGGCGACCGATATTCTTTTGAATCCCGTCCTGGTGCAGGGCGAAGGCGCGGCCGCGCAGATCGCGCGCGCCATCGAGGAAATGAACGGGATCGAGGGGATTGATGTTTTGATTGTGGGCCGCGGCGGAGGAAGTCTTGAAGATCTTTGGGCTTTTAATGAAGAGGTCGTGGCCCGGGCCGTCTACGGCTCCAAAATCCCGGTCATTTCCGCGGTCGGCCATGAAATCGATTGGACGATCTGCGATCTTGCGGCGGATTTAAGAGCGCCAACGCCATCGGCCGCGGCCGAGCTTGTCGTGCAAAACAGCGAGGAACTGCGCATGAATCTCCGGGATGACCAGACCCGGATGCATAACGCCGTCCGCGTTTTTTTAAGAAGGCATCGTGACCGCCTAGAGGCGCTTCAGGAGAGCTACGCTTTCAAGCAGCCTCTTGTCTTGGTTCAGCAGTCCGCGCAAAGACTTGACGAACTTTCCAGGCAGCTGCAGAATTACCTGAAAACCCTGCTTGACCGGAAGGCCCAGGCCTTTGCGGGGGTTCTCGGCAAGCTCGAAACGTTAAGCCCTCTCGGGATTCTGGGGCGCGGCTACTCGTTGAGCTTTCGCGAGTCGGACGGGTTTCTTCTTAAAAGCGCCGGGGATATCCGGCCGGGAGAGACTCTCAAAACAATGTTGGGAAAAGGAATTATTCATTCCAAGGTTACGGCCGTTCAAAAAGAGACCGGCCGGGGCCTGATCGCCGAGGAGGTTAAACCGTGAGCGAGGAACTGAAATTTGAAAAAGCGCTTGAGAAGCTGGAAAAAATTGTCGACGATTTGGAAAGCGGGAGTCTGGATCTTGAAGAAGCCCTCAAGAAATATGAAGAAGGCGTGAAGCTTTCTGCTCTCTGTCAGAAACGCCTCTCGCAGGCTGAAAAGAAAATTGAAGTGTTGACGCGGTCTCTTGACGGGACTCTTAAGAAGGAAGCTTTCGAGCCGGAAAGCGATTCCTCCGAATCTTCGGATTTAAACCCGGCGTTTCAGCCCGGACGCCGCAAAGGCGGAAAAACCCGGACGATGGAAGCGGCCGGGGATGAGGGGGAAAAGGACCTGCTTTTGTGAAATACGAAAGTTATTTCAAAGAGGAGCTTGCCCGGATTGAACGAATGCTTGAAGACATCCTTCCGGCCGCCGGACAGCCGCCTCTTCCGATTCACGAAGCCATGCGTTACGCGGTTCTCTCCGGGGGCAAGCGATTCCGGCCGGTTCTGGCTATGGCCGCATCCGAAGCCGCCGGGGGAGAACCCGCAGACGCCCTTGAACCCGCATGCGCCATTGAGCTTATCCACGCCTATTCTTTAGCCCATGACGATCTGCCCGCCCTTGATAATGACGATCTCCGGCGGGGAAAGCCGACTTGCCACCGCCGGTTCGGCGAAGCCGTGGCGATTTTGGCCGGGGACGGCCTGCTCACCCTGGCTTTTCAAGTTCTTTCCCAGGTAAAGCCTTACAGCAAGGCCGCCATGCTGGCCGCAGAGATATCGACGTCCGCCGGCACTTATGGTATGATCGGCGGCCAGGTTGCGGATTTGACCGCAAGTCCGGTAACGCTCACGCTTCCGATGGCCGACTACATTAGCATTCATAAGACGGGCAAGCTGATCAAAGCGAGCGCCGTTTCAGGGGGCTTGGCCGCGGGAGCTTCCAGGGATGCCCTGACCCGTTTGAACCGTTACGGGGAGGCCTTGGGCCTCGCGTTCCAGTTTGTCGACGATCTTGTGGACGGGGACGGCTATCTCAAGCTTTTAAAAGCTTCCGAAATTCGCCAAAAGGTTCGGGATTTGATTGCCGTGGCCAAGCGTGAAATTAAAATCTTTGGCCGCAGGGGCCAAAAGCTTCAGGCCCTTGCCGATGATCTTCTGAAGCGCATTCCGAGGGGAAAACATGTGGCAATGGATCGATAAAATAAGCTCTCCGGCGGACCTTAAGGCCCTGCCGCTTGAAAAGCTTCCGGAGATTGCCGCCGAGTACCGGGCCTTTTTAATCGAGAGCGTGGCCAAGACCGGAGGGCATTTAGGCGCGAGCCTCGGCGCTCTCGAACTGAACATCGCGCTTCATTATGTTCTCGATTCCCCGGCGGATAAAATCTGCTGGGATGTCGGCCATCAGGCGTATGTGCATAAAATGATCACCGGCCGGCGCGAACGCATGCACAGCCTGCGTCAGCACGGAGGCCTAAGCGGTTTTCCCTCTCCGTTTGAAAACCCTCATGACCCCTTTATCGTAGGCCACGCGGGCACCGCCATTTCGCAGGCGCTCGGTCTGGCCGTGGCGCGCGACTTGAAAGGCGCGCAGGAGAAAGTCGTGGCCGTGGTCGGAGACGGGGCGCTTACGGCCGGGCTTGCTTACGAGGCCTTGAACAATGCCGGGCATATGAAGCGGGACATGCTGATTGTGCTAAACGATAACGAAATGTCCATTTCAAAAAACGTGGGCGGCATCAGCAAGTATCTTAACAAGGTCATTACCAATCCGCTCTACAACCGGGTGCGCGCCGAAGCCGAGAAGCAGCTCGACAAATTTCCGCGCTTGCGGCGTTTCGCGGCTTCGGGGCTCGAAGGTTTGAAACACCTGCTTGTGCCCGGGATTATTTTTGAGGAACTTGGTTTCCGCTACTTCGGGCCTGTCGACGGCCATGACGTGATCGGGCTGGTCCACACCCTGCGCAAGGTGCTCGCGCTCCATGAGACGAGCCTGCTCCACATTATCACCCAAAAAGGCAAGGGGTGTTTATTTGCGGAGCAGGATTCGGAGCGCGGTCACGGCGTAACGCCTTTTGACGTTAAGACCGGGGAAAAAATCAAGAGCCCCAAGGAAGTCGCCCGGGCCCGTTTTGAAGGGATTTCCTACACCAAGGCGTTTGTCAAAGCCCTGATGAAAATTGCACGCGAAGATTCCAGGGTCGTGGCCATCACGGCCGCCATGCCTTCCGGGACGGGGCTTGTGGAGTTTCAAAAAGAATTTCCGGAACGGTTTTTTGATGTCGGCATTGCCGAACAGCACGCGGTCAGTTTTGCCGGAGCGCTTTCCAAGGGAGGCGTTAAGCCCGTTTGCGCCATTTATTCGACGTTTCTCCAGCGCGCGCATGATTCGCTTGTCCATGACGTGGCGCTGCAGCGCCAGCCGCTCATTCTGGCTCTTGACCGCGCCGGCTTGGTGGGGGCCGACGGCGCTACGCATAACGGCGTTTTTGACATCAGCTACCTCGGTCATATTCCGCATGCGGTGATTGCCGCGCCTGTCTGCGAGGGCGATATGGAACAGATGCTGCGCCTTGGCATGGAATACCCTCATATTTTTGCGATGCGCTTCCCGCGGGGAAATATCTCCAGAATT
The DNA here is from genome assembly GCA_023246995.1 of Candidatus Omnitrophota bacterium. Classification (GTDB taxonomy): domain Bacteria; phylum Omnitrophota; class Omnitrophia; order Omnitrophales; family Aquincolibacteriaceae; genus JAHFHI01. Next base: position 2,866 of record JAHFHI010000038.1, on the reverse strand, counting down.
TATGACGAAATGCCGGCCCGGCCCTTTGCCATCGGAGAAGGGGAAATTCTTCGCGAAGGCCGTGACGGCACGCTCCTTGCGATCGGTGCCATGGTAGAGTCCGCGCTTCAAGCCCATGAGATTTTAAGGCGTCACGGCATCGAGATCCGGGTCGTTAACATGCGCTTTGCCCGCCCGCTCGACGGCCGGCTCATTTTAGATTCGCTCGCGCAGAGCCGCTTTCTTTTCACGCTCGAGGAGCATGTTTTGACGGGCGGATTCGGCTCAAGGGTGCTTGAGTTTCTCGAAGGGAGCGGCATTTCGGATGTGCAAGTCGAGCGCTTCGCCCTTCCGGACGAATTTATCGAGCACGGAACCCGCGAAATTCTTCTCGACCATTTCGGGCTGTCCTCCGAGGCCATTGCCCGCCGGGTTTCAGAGCGGCTCGGGCACGAAACGCCTGCGAGCGTCTCGGCTTCCTAAGATCCCGCATGACCAAAGTCGGCATTGTGGTCAACGAACGCAAGCAGGGCGCTGTTGATTTGCGTGCACGCCTGAAAGACTGGCTCCTCAAGCGGGATACCGAAGTTTTCGAAATAGCCGGGCAGCCCTCCGAAGAGTTTTCCCGTGACGGGGAACTGATTATTTGCCTCGGCGGAGACGGCACGCTGCTTTCGATTGCCGATCAGATGCGAACCCGCAGCATTCCTATTCTCGGGGTCAACCTCGGGGCGCTCGGTTTTTTAACCGAGGTCAAGCAGGAGGAGGTCTTCGAAGAGCTCGGCGCTTTTTTTCTCGGGCAATCGAGGATCGAGGAGCGAGTCATGCTTTCCTGCACCGCCTCAAGCGCAAAAACCCGGAAGGAAAGACGGCTTGTGGCTTTAAATGACATTGTCGTAAGCCGGGAAGGCCTTTCACGGATCCTGCGTTTGGAGGTTTCGGTTTCCAAGGAAAAATTGACGGCCTTCGCGGGGGACGGTATCATTATTGCGACCCCCACGGGATCGACGGCCTACTCGCTTTCGGCCGGAGGGGCGATTGTGCACCCGAGGCTGGAGGCGATCATGATTACGCCGATTTGTCCGCATGCTTCGGCCTTGCGCTCGATGGTGTTTTCGGCGGATGAGAAAATCTCGGTCAGAATTCTTGACCGTGACGGCGGAGCGGGCACCGGAGCCAAGGCGCTTTTGACCGCGGACGGTCAAGAAAATCTTGAAATCGACGATAGCTATAGCATTGAGATTACGCGCGCGAGCCTGCCGCTTAAGCTTGTCAAAAGTTCCAAGCGGAGTTATTTTGCGGCATTGAGGGAGAATTTCAAATTTCCCGCATAAGGAGCGGACAGAGCTTATGGCCAAAATATTGATCGTGGACGACGAGAAATTGATTTGCGAAGAATTTCGCGACATCCTGCAGGAAGACGGCCATGACGTGGACGTAGCCTTCGGAGGCCATGAAGCCCTTGAGAAGATTCAGCAGAATCAGTATGCCCTTGTTTTTTTAGATGTCCTGATGCCGCGCATGGAAGGCCGGGAAGTCTTTGAGCGGATCAAGAAAATCGGGCCCGTACCCGTTGCGATCATGTCGGGGTATATGCCGCCCAATAAAGAGCGTGAAGTTTTGGCTTCAGGCGCTATCGCCTGCCTTCGAAAACCCCTCGACTTGGCCAGAGTCCGCGGCCTCGTCGCCCAGGTCGCATCTCAAAATCCCAGCTGATTTTTCAGGCATCTGCTTGCCGACTTTGAGTTTCTTACTTTCATGACACGTGTCCGCTTCGCGCCTTCACCGACGGGGTATCTGCATATCGGGGGCGTGCGCACCGCTCTTTTTAACTATCTTTACGCCCGGGGCACCGAGGGCAAGTTTCTCTTAAGGATCGAGGACACCGACCGGGAACGTTCGCGCAAGGAATACGAGGATGAAATTTTAAGCGCCCTCACGTGGCTCGGCCTCAAATGGGATGAAGAGATCGTGCGCCAAAGTGAGCGTCTGAAGCGCTACGCGGAAGCGGCCGAGGAGCTGGTCAGCCGCGGCGCGGCTTACGAAGAGGTGATCGGGGCCAAGCGGGCCATTAAGTTTAAGATGCCGGCCCGAAAGGCTGTTTTTCACGACCTCGTTCACGGCGAAGTGAGCTTTGACGCGGCCCTATTCGGGGATCTCGTGATTTTAAAGTCCGACGGCTATCCGACCTATCATCTGGCCTGCGTGGTCGATGACCATGATATGGAGATTACGCACGTGATCCGGGGCGATGATCATGTGCCCAACACCCCGCGCCAGGCCCTGCTTTTTGAGGCCCTTGGCTGGAAGCCGCCTAAATACGCCCATCTGCCGCTCATTTTGGGCCAGGACGGCACGCCGCTTTCAAAGCGCCACGGGGCTGTTTCGCTCTCAAACTTTCGCCAGGCCGGTTTCCTGCCGGAAGGGCTCCTTAATTACTTGGCGCTGCTCGGGTGGGGGACCGAAGGCAACCAGGAATTTTACGGCCTCGAGGAGCTCATCAAGAAATTTTCTTTAAAAAAAGTGAGCAAGGCCAATGCCCGATTTGACACGGATAAGCTCGAGTGGCTGAATGCCCAGCACATCAAGAAGCTCGGCGAAGCCCAGTATACGGCGAGAATTTCCGCATTTTACGACGAATTCTCAAAGCTAAACCCCGAGAGTGACGCGGCAAAAGCTTTTAAGAAAATGCCGCCTGAAAAATGGAAGCGGATCGCGCTTCTTTACCGTTCGCGGATCAAGACCTTCGGGGACCTGGCCGTCCAGGCGGGTTATTGTTTTTCGGAAATCGCGGCTTATGAGTCCGAGCTTTATGAATCCTTTCTTCAAAACAAACCCCTCAAGAGGCATCTGGAAGCCTGGGGGGAACAGGCGGGAGGGCTTTCGT
>JAHFHI010000037.1 GCA_023246995.1 Candidatus Omnitrophota bacterium | reverse complement strand
CAGGATGGCGGCTAGATAGAGATCCCGGTCTTCAAGCCCGGCCGGAAGTTCAAGGGCCGGCGCTTTTTCAAGGCCAAGAGCCCGGGCCGCCAGGAATCTGCGGTGTCCGGAGATCATTCTGGCAGGACTCCCCCCGCTGACCAGGAGAGGCATGAGGATTCCCCGGACTTTGAGTGACGCTTCAAGCCGCGGGTCACGGTCCAGCCGGTAGCGCACCCGAAAGGGGAAGGTGTCCGCAATTTCAGCCAGCGGGATTATTTTGAAAACGTATTTTTCCATTCTTTCTCAAGCCGTGAGGGCGAAATCCGCAAAACGTTCCGGATGGCCTCGTCGGAATTTTTTCCGGCCCCGTATTCGGCCAGTATTTTTTTAATCCGGTACATGCCGTAGCGCTGCACCAAGTAACGGGTGAGGTGAAAGGTCTGCTGGTAAAAAAGCGCGATCAGGAGAGGATCCTGCAGATTCTGCGTGGCCTCCTGCGCCATCAGCACTTCAAGGGCGAAAAGCGTGCCCGTCTTGACACCCGAGTCAAAGACAAGTAAATCCACCGGCTTGATTTTATTTTCCTCGTATTCGGCGAGCCCTTCCTGGATCCAGGCCGGCGCCCGCGAGGCGCTCATGGCCGTCACAAAGGCGTGCGTCATTTCGTGGGCCGTGAGCGCGCGCACGTCCAAATCGCTGAAACCCGATTTATTGATCGGCATGCGCAGCTTGCCGTCAAAGGTGCCGGCCACCCAGTGAGGCGTCCCGGTAATCTCGGCAAAATCGGCTTCATCGTAGAGAATGACCGCCACTTTGCGCTTAAAATAAAACGCAAAGTCCCGCGACAACTTCCGGTAGGCCTCCCGCAGGAGCTCGCGGATTTCAAAACCTTCGTAGGCTTCCCCGCTCTTGTCGTAACGGATGATAAAATGCTCCTCTCCGTAACGGGCCATCTTCTTTTCCACCTTGCTTTCGTTCTGAAGTTTTTCGATTTTGTTTTTGAGCTCCTCGCTCGTCCGGAGGTTGAAAGCAATTTCATAATTAGCCTTGGCTTCAGCAAGGTTCTGCTCGTTGGCTTCGATGTCTCCCATCAGCTCATAGGCGAATGAATTGAGCCCGTCCTGCTCGAGCGAGGCGCGCAGGCTGGCCCGCGCCAGGTCGTATTCGTTTTTCTGAAACTGAAGCACCGCCTGGTTATAGAGCTGAATCGCAAGCGGCGTGCCGGGGAGTTTCGCGTGCTCGGGGTCTTTCATGAAAAAACCCAGAATCTCGACTTTCTGCCGCCTTTCGAGACGCTCCTGTTCGGGATTCTTTTTCTCTTCGGCAGACACCGCGCCGGCCGCGGAAAGAAAAATAACGGCTGCCGAAAAAATCGCAGCGGCGGGCGCTCCCCTTCTCAAAAAACCCGCTCGGACAGGACCCGGACGGGACGGCTGATTTTTCATAGACCGGCAAACTCCGTTAGAAGACCGAAGTGGTCCGAGGCATAGAGCCCTCCGGAATCCGCCTCGCGGTAGATGATCTCGGTTTGAAGATGCCGGCCTAAAATCCGGTCTGCATTTTTAAAAAAAATATAATCAATCCGCCGGTCCGGCAGCGGGTCATGCCCGAAGGCGAAACGGTTTTCATTGTTCCAGGTATCGCCGCGTTCCTTCGGGTGAAGAGCCGCGTAAGAATCCGTAAACCCGGCCGCGAGAATCCGCGCGACCTCCGCGCTTTCCGGCGCAGCGTTAAAATCCCCGGCCGCGGCGGTTTCAGACCCCGCGGATTTTCTGCCGACAAATTCCAGGAGCTCGGCCATCTGTTTCTGGCGCACCGCGCTTTCGTGAAGTCTCCAGGACAAGTGCGTGTTAAAAAAAGCCAAAGCCCCGGCCGGGGTCTCGACCCGCGCAAAAAGCGCGTAGCGTCGGTAAGGCTCCGTCGGAGACCCGGTCTCATAGGTCAAACATTCCCATTCGGCCGCCGGATACCTGGAAAGAATCATAAGTCCTGACGGCTCTTCGGCAAAAACAAGATGCGCAAAACCGCTTCGGTTCTGAACCTCCCGAGCCCACTGCGGATTAAAAACTTCCTGGAAGGCCACGATATCCGGCCTGTACCGCTCGAGTCCGGAAAAGATCATCTCCCAGCGCTCTCGCCACGGCCCTTGCTCCTGCCAGGTATTCAGTGTGAGAATTTTCATGCCGGGCGCAAACCGCGCATTGCTTCAAGTCGTGCCGACATTTCGTCACGCACCTGTTTTTTTAAATCGTCCATGGAAGAAGTCTCCCCGACCTCGACCGGCCGGCCGACGGAAAGAACGATCGGGTTGAGCCCTTTCATGATCCAGCCCTTTTTGGGAATCGAACGGCCTGTCCCGTCGATGACAATCGGCAGAACCGGAGTGCGGGTCCTCACGGCCGCGGCAAACGCGCCCGGCTTGAAATCATGAATCCGGCCGTCCGGGCTCCGGGTCCCTTCGGGAAAAAAAAGGACGCTCACGCCTTTTTCAAGCCAGGTCTCGGCTTGCTGAAGCGCTTTTTTCCGGCTCCCGGTATCTGCCCGGTCGATCGCGATATAACGGGCAAGGGCCATGTGCCAGCCCGCAAACGGGACCCTGAAAACCTCTTTTTTTGACATGAATTTAAACTGGAGCGGAAGATTACCCACCGCAACAAGGATGTCCAGAATGCTCTGATGATTGGCGACGATGACGTAGTGGCGGTCGCGGTCAAGAGTCTCAAGCCCCTTGATTTCAAGCCGCCATACGGGACTGACTGCGAGAATGGCCGCGCCCCATCCGCGCGCGAGCGCATGTGCCGTAAATCCTTTACGGTCAAACCAGACCGTAAGCGGAAAACTCAAAAGCCCCAAGAGATTAAAGAAAATGGTGATCCCGGCCATCGCGGCCCAGACGTAAATCGAAAGCAGAATATTTCCCCAGGTTATTTTTTCTTGGCTAGCGTCCATAAGTCCTTGAATTTTAGTAGGGTTAGGACTAAATGGAAATATCTTTTTTCCTTCCCTCCATCTCGCGCCTTGACCTGAATGCAAAGTCTTTCCTACAATGCCCGCAACAGGAGACCTTCATGCCGACCAAAGAACAAGTCATCGAGATTGCCAAACAATGCTTTGACCCCGAGATTCCCGTCAACATCTGGGACCTCGGCCTGATTTACGAAGTCGATACGGACACCGAAAAGGTGCGCGTCAAGATGTCGCTCACCACCCAGGCATGCCCCTCGGCCCAGCAGATTCCCGGTGATTTAAAAGACCGCATCATCCGGACTTTGGGAGTCCAGGATGTATCCGTGGATGTTGTTTTTGATCCGCCCTGGACGCCGCAGAGGATCAGCGCCGAGGGCCGAAAGAAGCTCGGCATTGAGGACGACGTCTAAGGCTTGTGAATCCCGAGACGCTTTATCACCGGGCACTTGAAGATTTCCGCGCCGGGGCATTAGACGCGGCGGCCAAGAAGCTGCGTGACATCCTCTCGGCCGCGCCTTCCTTTGAAGACGCTTACGAAGCGCTTTCGGTGATTTACTTTAATCAAAAGCGCTACCCCGAAGCGGTCACGATTTTAAAAGCCTGGGCGGCCTTGAATCCCGACGCGCTCATGGCCCACACCAACCTCTCGCGCTGCTACGCCGCCCAAGGCTTGATCACGGAAGCTGAATACGAACAGAGCGAAGCCCGGCGCCTTACCTGGAAAGCGGAGCTTCGTTCAAAAAAAAGCGATTTGCCTAAAATCGATCACGAGGCCCGCATCCGCCGCTTCAAGCAGGTGATTGAATTCGACCCCGCGGATGTGCTCGGTTATTTCAGCCTCGGAACCGCGTACGCGGAAGCCGGCTTTACCCGCGAGGCCATGGAAACTTTCAGGAAGGCCATCGAGGTCGATCCCTCGCACGCCTCTTCCTACCTGGGCCTCGGGCTTGCGCTGGAAGGGCTCGGGGATCTCGGGAAAGCCGGCGAAATTTACAGAAACGGCATCAGGGCCGCGGACCGTGCCGGGGATATCATGCCGCTAAAAAAAATGGAGGCGCGCCTGCGTGCGATTGAAAAGCCGGGGGAAGAAAACCGGGCTTAAGCGGAGGCCGCGGTCTTGATCGCGGCTTCGAATTCTTCGATGGCCTGGTGCAGGACTTTATCCACCAGAGTTTCAAGCCCTGACTTGATCGATCTCCACTCATCCTGATTCCATTCGGTCTTAGGCTGGATGGCGTCAAGCACCTGCTCTTTAAGTTTCTCGGCATTGGTTTTAAGCTGCGAGAGTTTGATCGCCGCGAAAATCTCGGCAAGCCAGAGTTCCTTGTCGGCGTAATCGGCCGTGTCAAGGCCGCTGTCAAGCATGGTGGCGATGGTAATCGCCTGCTCGGCAAAGCGCCCGCTGGAGGAAATCAAAAGCACCGAGTAATCACTCGGCATAATCCCCTGAAGACTTTTGCCCAAACCCGGCCGCGACCGCAGTTTGCCGGTTCCCAGGCTTACCACTTTTCCGACTTTGCTCACCGCGCTTTCAGGCAGGGCGAATTCAAAACGAAGGCGATTTTTAAGAATGTCATCCAGGACTTCGCCCGGATAAGCTTTTTCGAGCGCGCCGTAAGCCGCCTTTTTGAGCTCCTCGTAATCCTGCCCGGCTTTCACGCGCGCGGCTTCATCGGGCACTTGCACGAGAAAGCTGACAAACTGATTCGGATTAGCGGCCAAAAGCCCGATCAAACCCTCCATTTCCTCGAGTTGTTCCATCGTGGGAGGAGTGCTTGTGGCCACGGTCAGGTTCCCCGGCGCGTTACTGATTCCGTAGACACTCGGGTGCCTGTCTTGAAGCGGCTGGAGCCGCGCGGCCGGGCTGTTGGCTTCCTCCTCCAAGATTTTTATCGTATTTAGAAATTTTCGCATATCCTTGGCGTTGGATTGAAGACTCGCGAACTGCGTCAGGACCGCAACCGCGAGCTTCTTAGCCTTGGTTTCGGCGATGGCGTCGATTTGTTCAAGCAATTTATCCGGCCCTCTAAACTGCAGCCCTTCAAACTTAGCGCGCTCCGCAAAGGCTAAAATACTCTGCCGGGGCGCCGCCCCCTCTTCGCTTCCCGGGGTTTTCGACGGAACCGCTACAGCAGCCGCGGCGCGCGCAGCAGCCGTCGTGATCCGGCCGATAGCGGGCTTAGACGTTTCCGCTTCGCTCCTGGCCACGGGCGCAGGCCGATCCGGACGATTAAATGACTGGCCCTCTCCGGCGGCTTGAACCGGCATGATTCGGACAAGATTTTCTTCAGTCTGGGAATCCTGATAAGACTCTACCGCCATATAAAGAAGCTGCCCTTTTCCCGTCTCAAGATACCCCTTCGGGTCAAGGCGGAACCCCCCGGCTCTCGCCTGCGCCTTGAGTTTTTCGTCAAAAATGCGCATGAGCACCGGGCCGGTGTCCGAAGACGGCACAAGTTCAAATCCGTGGCTTTGAGCAAAAACCCGGGCATTGATCCCCTCTAAAATCTTCATCACCTCGCCCATGCTGGTAAATTTTCCTATTTTGACAAAGGCCTCGAGCTTTTCCTGCGCATTACGCCAAAGACGGCCCCCCATCTGCTCCATCGTGAACGCATCCTGGAGCGAGGAAAAAACTTCAAGAGTCGCCAGATCGAACATGGTCGGCTTGTTTTCCAGCATCGTGGTCACGTAACTCGACGTGTCGATTTGTTCGGTAAGCCGGGGGGTCACAACGCTGAAATTGATTTCCTCCTGGCGGAATATTTCCATGAGGCCCTCGGTGTGAAAACCCCCGGTCACGAGGATGGCTTTCTCGGTCTTTGTGGCCTCCATCTTGGCTTTGATGGTCTCATAAAAAACATTTTCGCGCTCACGCGCAAGGTCATAAAAATGAAAAGCGGTTTTGAGGACCTCTTCGAGTTTTTCCATATCCGGGAGCTTGCTCGGCTCGAAAAGCTCGACGGATTGCGGAGACTGATTTTTAAGCGGCTGCCGCCCGGCCTCGATCGTGAGCCCCCCGTTTCGCTCGGCCCTTTCACCGGCGGGGCTCATCACGTCGAGCCCGATTTTCCGGAGCCGGCGCATCATGGCATAAAGCTCGATCCAGTCTCGGCGGTAAACCACCCGGTCCCATTCCCGCCGCGTCACCTCAAGATGCAGAAGCTTGCGCAAAAGCTCTTCATCGCGGTAAAGTTCGAGCAGATTTTTTTCAAGTTCGGTCACGGCAAGTTCATCGAGAATTTTCCGGAAAATCCGCTCAATTTCGTCAAAAAGACCTCTGGAGTCCAGTTCGCTTTGAAGAATCATATAACCGGCCCAAAAACTAAACGCCGGATAATCCTGGAAGCGAAACCCCTTGGGGGCGGCCTCTTCGACCAGCCTCTCGAAAAGGTAGCGGGGCAGGTTTTCAAGCCGGTTCTCGCCGGTGCGGCTCATCACGATCCGTTTCTGGCCGAGCTTCTCGATGGCCTCGATGATTTCCGGGGCCACGTCCTTGGATTTCAGAAACTCGATCACGCGGAGTTTTTCTTTTTGCGCCAATTCGGTTTTGAGGTCTTTTTCCATTTTTTGAAGCACCAGAAGCCGCGTGACCTGCGGCCATTCGACCTGCGAGAAAAGGCTTTCCAGATCAAGGCCGATGACCCTCTTGGCCTCTTCGGCGAGGCGTTCGACATAAGGCAGGAAATCCCGCTGCCCGCCTTCGAATTTTCTCCACTCCGAGAGAATTTTTCGCATATCCTGCGAAAAAACCCTGGAGGCAAACATCTCCATTTTCTGTTCAAAAGCTCCGAGCAGCTGATCCACGTCGGAGGCGGCTTTATAGACGCGCTTGAAAGCCTTGTAGTTCTCCCGGTAGAGTTCGGCGTTTTCGATTCCCACGGCCTCGAGATCCTTGGGGCCGTCCATCAGAAAATATTCCACCCCCGTGAGTTCTCCGCGCCGCGCGAGGTAGTCGGCCAGTTCAAGGTTGCGCTTGTCATCGGGGAAAAATTTCAGATATTCGCTATCCAGATTTTGCGCCGCCCCTTCGACAAAGAGGAGCTTGAAGCCGTATTTTTCATGAAGATAGCGCAGCAATTTTCGGATTTGAACCTGCGCCTCATAGCTCCCGTGCGCGGTTTGGATGTGAATTAAGAGTTTTGGATTAACCTTGGGCGGCGCCGCGTAAACTTCCTCGATCGCGGCCAGTTCTTCGGGGATCTGGACCTGCAGAAAACCGGGTGCTTCATGCTGGGGCGCTATGGCAATGCCGGCCGCTTGGCTCGCAAGCCCATAGCTCGAGTCTGAAAGCAATACGCAGATGGCTAGGCTTACGTGAAGGTATCCTGATAATGACTTTTGAAACATAGTTAAATATCTTTTTAAAATACGTTATCTGATTTAAATAATACACCAGCATGGGCCTCCTTTCAAAGCAAAAGTTTTTAATCTTAAGTCTTTTTAATCAAATAAGATACGGCGTTTTATCTCATCGTCATCGAATTCAATCTCGATGTCGCCGCCACCCTGGGAGGGTCGATTCATGAGGCTTGGGCCCATGGTTAAGCCTGCCTCAAAGAGCTGGGAGGGGATTTCGGTCAAAAACCTGGAAGGAAGGTTATGCTGGAGGGATCCATAAAGCCGCCTCTGGCGGGTGTAACACATATGAAGCTTGTCTTTAGCCCGGGTAATGCCGACATAACAAAGCCGCCTCTCTTCTTCGAGGTCCTCGAGATTATCGGTGTAGGCATTGACGTTGGGAAATATCCCCTCTTCCATGCCGATCATAAAAACGAGGGGAAACTCCAGCCCTTTGGCCGTGTGAAGCGTCATGAGCGTCAGGACGTTGGTCCCGCTTTCCCAAGCGTCGAGATTGGTCATCAAGGATATGGACTCGAGGAAATCGGCGAGCGGGCTCGCCTGCGGGTCAGACGCGGCGGGCCTCTCCTCCTGTTCAAAGTCATCAATCACAGTGAAAAATTCCTCGATATTCTCGATGCGGGCCTGCGCCTCGATGGTCTTTTCATTTTCAAGTTCGCGAACATAGCCGGTTCTTTCAAGAGCCGTTTCCAAAATCTCGCGAACCCCGGCCTTCTCCCGCATTTTCCGTAACACGTCGAGAACGCCCGAAAAGGACAACACGGCCTGGCGGGTCTTTGCCCCAAGAGTTTGGAGAGCGTCCGGGTCACGAAGGGCCGCCTCAAAAGGAATCCCTTTTGCGCCCGCGATTCCTTCGAGAGTCTCCATCGCTTTTTTGCCGATGCCCCGGGAAGGGACGTTGACGATCCGTTTCAGGCTTAGATCATCATGAGGATTCAGCGTGACCTTGAGGTAGGCAATCAGATCCTTGATTTCTTTTCGGTCATAAAAACGCACTCCTCCCACGATGCGATAGGGCACGTTAAAACGCCGGAGCGCGTCTTCAATCACGCGCGACTGGGCATGCACCCGGTAAAAAACGACCTGGTCGGCCAGGGATTTCCCCTGCTCCACATATTTGAGCACGCGCTGAACCACGTAATAAGCCTCTTCCTTTTCATCCCCGGCTTCAAAAAGGCTCACCTTCTCTCCGCCTTTCCGCTCGGTCCAAAGCGCCTTGGGCTTGCGCA
>JAHFHI010000297.1 GCA_023246995.1 Candidatus Omnitrophota bacterium | reverse complement strand
TAAGGAGTGCGGAATAAATGTAAAGTAGGGCTCATCAGAAGTCCCCTGCTTCATCCAACGGCCGGCTCTTGTGCTCTTTGGAGATATTTTTGGGGCCATAGCGTTATTAAATTATAATGCTCTTACGGTTAATTGTAAATTTCTTATTTAACTTTGGGTTAATTGCGGGAGGCTCCAAATTCGCCGAAAATAGAGCGTTAGTAAACCAAATTCAATCGAGAGGTTTCATGGAGTTTCCAAAGGGGACAGACAGGGGGTGATTTCTGTCCCCCTTGGGTGCTGGCTAAGACTACTACCGCAGTGTCAGAGGAAGTCACTGCCGGTAGGACTGCATCGCGCCGGGATCATCGGTAAAGATCGCATCGACGCCCCAGGATTCAAGCCGTGCGGCGTCTTCCGGCGCATTGACCGTGTAGACACGCACGCGAAGGCCTGCCCTTTTCAGCTTCGCGACAACAGGCGCAGCCGTGATAACGGCGGCCGGAAGACTGACTTCGTAGATTCCGGCCTTGATCAACTGGTCCGCCGCGGGAACGGCTTCAAAAGTCACGGAAACGGAAAGAGCCTGCCAAAGCTTGCAAGCTTCAAGAATTTCCGGCTGCAGAAAAGAGGTCACGTGCACATTGTCGCCTAAATCATATTTTTGGATCATGGCAATGACCTTGGGAACAATCCCCGCCTCTTTAAGTTCAAGACACAGCCCGACACTCCACCCTGCCATTTCTAACAGTTCTTCGAGCGTGGCAATGGGCGCTGACTTATCTGAGGAAATCTTCTTTAATTTTTCGTAGGTTAACTTGCCGATTGCTTGCGGCCGGCCGTCGACATCAATGCTTTCATCATGATGCAACACAAGAATTCCATCCGCCGTTTGGCGCACATCCGTTTCAATGGCATCCACGCCAATTTCAATCGCGCGTTCAAAAGCACGCAGGGTGTTTTCGGGAAACTCCCGGCTCGCGCCCCGGTGGGCAATGATTTTCATAGCGTGCCTCCTTGAAAGGAAAGATAGTAAAGCAGACCGATCAGACTAAGGCCGTCTTTGATTTCCTTGTTTTTGACCATTTGACGGACGTCTTCTTTTTCATACCACCGGATTTCGCTGATTTCAAGCGGGTCAAAAGCACCCACACGTTCGGCGGCACGGCATTTGTAAATATGCATCCGGTGGTTGGAAACACCATTCACGGGATAATACGCGATCATTTCTTCGTAATGGATCGCCCGGTATCCCGTTTCTTCCAAGACTTCGCGCTGAACCGCTTCAAGCGGGGTCTCGCCCGCCTCCACCCTGCCCGCAGGCAGTTCCCATTCGAACGAATCCGAAGGGTAACGGTATAAACGGATCAGCAGAATGCGGCCCTGCTGATCTTCGATCACCGCCGAAACCGATCCGCGCCCGAGCTCCAGGAAATGATGCTCTTCTAAAATATGGCCATTCGGCAGGCGTACCCGGTCTACATAGAGATTGAGCCATGAACTTTCGTACACAACTTTGCGCGAAAGTTTCTCCCCTTTTTTTTCCATATTCGAATCCCGCTACCTTTTTCCTTGAACAACATCCTTTATAGACAACACGGATACCGGAACAATTTTTGCAAGCGCAAGCCCCCCCAGTAGCCAGCCTGCCAGCAGATCCAGCATCTCCATCAAAGTATAATCGTCAGGGAACCCCCACCAGTTCCATTGCGGCAAATGGCTCAAAATCCCGCCGGTCATGGCTACAACGACCACAAAAAAAACACGGCGGCGATAACTGATCGGCCCGGTTTGAAGAAGCAGCCAGGTCATTAAAAGAGATCCCAATATCTGAATGGCCAATGAACGGGCCAGTTGAACCGGCATGGCACCAATCCCGTGCGTCTGCACCGCCACAAAAGCAAAGGGCCCGTTGGCGATTTGCACTCGTTTACGTTGAGCCGTGATCCGCGCCTGCGTATCCGTGGACTTCTCTAAAGCCTGGTCGGGATGCGGAAGGATATAAATGCCCGGTTCTAGAATATTGCTCACGAGTGCCCGCTGAACTGCCGGCTCGTCCTGAAACTTTCCCAGCGTCCGGCCATGGTACGGAAGCGCCATCCAGGACACCGCACTCCATAAAAAAACAATAAGGCCTCCCGTAATAGCGCCTTTAAGTAAAATCCGCATGCTCCGCCCCCCATGACCGACTAAAACCTTGTTGTTTTGTATTATACGCCCCCAACGCATTCACGGCCCAGAACCTTTTTCAAGGGGGACTTTAACCACTTCATATCGTTGTCGTTCTGAGAGCGAAGTACGCCCGCCTGAAAAGAATGGCGGGTAAAAAGAATCTAAGATCCTTCGGCAAAGACCGCCTCAGGATGACAATGGGAGATTATCGGGAAGGGCCCAGGTATTTCTTCGCGGCCGCGGTACCCGCGGCGTACGCACTCGCCCACGCCCATTGGAAATTAAAGCCGCCAATTCGTCCATCCACATCCAAAATCTCACCCGCAAAATAAAGCCCCGGGACTTTGAGCGATTCTAAAGTTTGGGGGTCGACCTCCGACAAATCCACTCCACCTGCAGTGACTTCCGCTTTGGTATAGCCCGCGGACCCGCTGATTTCAAGCGGGCAGTAAAAAAGAGTCCGAACCAGCGCCTCCCGCGAATCACGGCTGAGTTGATTCAAAATCATGCCCGGTGGAATACCGGCTTTT
>JAHFHI010000296.1 GCA_023246995.1 Candidatus Omnitrophota bacterium | reverse complement strand
AATCAAAGAAGTTCATGAGCTCGGGATTGACCTGGCCTGCGTGATCGGGGCCGGTAATATTTTCCGGGGCCTGCAGGCTTCCAAGGCCGGCATGGACCGCGCGACCGCCGACTACATGGGCATGCTCGCCACGATCATCAATGCCATGGTGCTCCAGGATGCGCTCGAAAAACAGGGCGTGCATACCCGGGTGCAGTCGGCCATTGAGATCAAGGAACTCGCCGAACCCTATATCCGCAGGCGGGCGATGCGGCATCTTGAAAAAAAACGCGTGATTATTTTTGCGGCCGGAACCGGAAATCCCTATTTTACGACGGACACCGCCGCGGCCTTGAGGGCCATTGAGATCGGGGCGGATGTGATCCTGAAAGCCACCAAAGTCGACGGGGTTTACACAAGCGACCCGGTCAAGGACAAGTCCGCCAAGAAGTATGAGCGGCTTCGCTATTTGGATGTTTTGAAAGCGCGGCTTCAGGTGATGGACGCCACCGCGATATCTCTTTGCATGGACCATCAGCTTCCCATTATCGTCTTTAATCTGACCCAATACGGCAACATCCGCGCTGTGATTCAGGGTGAAAAAATAGGAACGCGGGTTTCCTAAGGCCCGCAGAGGGAGGATCCTTTTATGGTCGAAACGCTTGATTCCAGAAAAATTGTCGACGAGACAAAAAAGAAAATGTCGAAGTCTCTTGAGGCCACCAAAAAAGAGTTTCAGAACATTCGCACGGGCCGCGCTTCGATTGCGCTCGTGGAAGGGATTTTGGTCGACTACTACAACACCCCCACGCCCATGAAGGGGGTCGCCAATATTTCGACGCCCGACCCCAAGACTATTTCCATTCAGCCCTGGGACCCGTCGATTATCAATGAAATCGAAAAGGCGATCCAGAAGTCCGGGCTCGGTCTGACCCCGCAAAATGACGGGAAGGTTGTGAGGATGCAGATCCCGACGCTTACCGAGGAGCGGCGTGAAGAGCTCACCAAACTTGTGCGCAAGGTGGCCGAAGAGGGGCGCGTTTCCATTCGTAATGCCCGCCATGAAGCCATTGAGCAGGTCAAGAAAATGGAGAAAACCAAGACGCTTCCCGAAGACGTTTCCCACGCCGCGCAAAAAGATATTCAGAAGGTCACCGATCAATTCGTGGCGCAAGTCGATGACGGCCTGAAACACAAGGAAACCGAAATACACGCCATTTAACCCGGGCGGACGGGGCAGAATGCAGGGCCGGCCGCACAGGCTAAAAATATTTCTTCGGCGCCCCCTCCGCACCTTTTTGGTAGTGCCATTCGGTTTTTGGATATTCCGAGAGGGACAGGCGATTGGGGGAAAGTGGCGGCAGTAAAGTTAGAGCCCGTAGCTCAGCCTGGTAGAGCACATCCCTTTTAAGGATGGTGTCGATGGTTCAAATCCATCCGGGCTCACCAGTTATTGGATACCCGGATTCAAACTTTCCGTCCCCGGGAAGGTATGATAAAATTCCAAACTTCTCTTGGGGAGCCCAAGGCGGAGTAGCTCAGTTGGTAGAGCAGCGGACTCATAAGCCGCGCGTCGGCGGTTCGATCCCGCCCTCCGCCAGTTTTAAGCTCACGATGAATTCTCTTTCACAAAAGTCCACCCAAAGAAAATCTCCGGCAAAGCCAGTCCGAAACGCTCTCTTGGAGCGTTTTGAAAAAAGCCTCGCTTCCTCCGGGCTTGTCAAGCGTTCCGGACAGAAAATCCTGATCGCCTGTTCGGGCGGTCCGGATTCTGTCGCGCTCTTTCATCTCTTCAGGATGCTTGAGCCCCGGAAACGCCCGGGTTTGGCACTCCTTCATTTCAATCACGGTCTGCGCGGCCGCCAGTCAGACGCGGATCAATTCTTTGTGCGGAGGCTGGCCCGGGAGCACGGAGCGGGATTTTTCAGTCGCAAGAAAAAAGTCCGGGTTGCGCCCAAGGAATCCCCGGAAGAAGCCGCGCGGAGGTGCCGCTATATTTTTTTCGAGCAAGCCGCCAGGCACTTAAGGCATTCCACGATTGCAACAGCCCATACGCTCAACGACCAGGCGGAAACGGTTTTGATGAGAGTGCTTCAAGGGACCGGGCTTGAGGGGCTTTGCGGGATCCGCCGGCAGATGCGTTTTGGGGCTATTCGGCTCATCAGGCCGCTTCTGGGTTTCGGTAAAAAGGAGCTGCTCGCGTTTTTGAAAGAAAACGGTCTTAAATTTCGTTCCGACGCAAGTAATGAATCGCGGAAATTTCTGCGTAACCGGATCCGGCTCGATTGGATGCCGCGTCTTGAGCGAGACATAAACCCGAAGCTGATTCCGGCTCTGGCAAGGATCCCGGAAATTCTTGAACAAGAAAGGCAGGTCCTCGAAGATCTCCAAAAGTCGGCTTGGCGAAGAGTTTTTAAAAAACGCGAGGCCGGCCGGGTTTATCTGCGGCGGGGCTTTTTTGGCAAGCTTCCGGCGCCGGTTCAGTTTCGTGTTCTGGACGCGGCGCTTAAAACAATCGACCCCGCGAGCGGTCTTAAATTCGGCTTGTGGCAGACCCTGCGAACCCGCCTTGGGCGGAGAACCGACAGGATCTCGCTCCCGCGGGGGATTGATCTTGCGTTAACGCCAAGAGAGATCATCTGTTACCGGCGCTCCGGGCATGTCTTTGGATTGCGGGGGAAAGGTTTGGCAAAATAGGCTTTACAATGATAGAC
>JAHFHI010000295.1 GCA_023246995.1 Candidatus Omnitrophota bacterium | reverse complement strand
TCAGGGAAGCCTCAAGCTTGGTTTCCGTGACAAACCGGATCTTTTTTTTGAAAGCTTTGTCCCGGATCAGGACCGGGTCTCGGGTTTGAACAAGAAGCCCGCTTCCGAGAACGCGCAGATCGCAGGGATTCTCGGGGCCGGTGCCGGCCGTCTCGATTAAGCGCAAATTGGGCCGTCCTTGGAGAAATTTAAGGGCCTCGGGCTCAAAAGAAGGCGCCACCAGCACCTCAAAAAAGCGGAGCATGTCAAAGGCCGCCTCGGCGGTCTCTTTGTCGCAGGGACGGTTCAGGCCGACAATGCCGCCAAACGCCGACATTAAGTCGCACTCAATGGCCTTGCGGAGCGCATCGCTAAGCCCGCCCGCCTGGGCCACGCCGCAGGGATTGTTGTGCTTGACCACGCAGGCGGCCGGAGCGTCAAACTCCTTTAAGATTTCAACCGTGGCTTCGATATCGAGAAGATTATTAAACGAAAGCTCTTTACCGTGAAGCTGTTTGAATGCGGGAGTGCTCTGGCCCTTGGCCGCATAAAACGCGGCTTTCTGGTGCGGATTTTCGCCGTAACGAAGATCGCTCACTTTGGTGTAATCGAGCCGGATCACCGCAGGAAGTTCCGCGGTCTCACCGGAAACGAAGGGGGACGGGAGCTCGGATGTTTCCCGGGCCTTTGTCTTTAAAAAGGATGCGATCGCGCCGTCATAGGCCGAGGTGCGCTCAAAAACTTTGAGTGCAAGGCTGAAACGCAGCCCTGCCGAAACCTTCCCCTTGTGCGTTTCCATTTCCTTGACAACCGACGGGTAATCGGCCGGGTCTGTCACCACGGTCACGGCTTCGTGATTCTTGGCCGCGGAACGCAGCATGGAAGGGCCGCCGATATCGATATTTTCAATGGCCGTTTCCAGACTCGCGGCCGGGTCTCGCGTCACGGCTTCAAAGGGATAGAGATTCACCACCACAAGGTCGATCGCCTGAATGCCGTGCTCGCGGGCCTGGTCCGCGTGGGTTTTCTTGTCTCTCCGGTAAAGAAGTCCGCCGTGAATTTTGGGGTGAAGCGTCTTGACGCGGCCGTCCATGATTTCGGGAAACCCCGTGAGTTCTTCGACGCCGCGCACCGTGATCCCGGCCTTTTTGAGAGCCGAGAGCGTGCCTCCGGTTGAAAAAATTTCGACTTTCTTCGACGCCAGAAACGCGGCAAATTCGAGAAGCCCGGTTTTATCCGAAACGCTGATCAGGGCTCTTTTAACGGCCACAAGGCCTTCGGCGGTCTTGCCGGCTTTGGGAGCATGCGTATCACTTGCTTTAGCTAGCGGCATTCCTCATCCACCTTTTTTTTAAAAATCCGTTGAAGTTTTCGCGTGACGGGGCCCGGAACTCCGGAACCGATCGTGCGTCCGTCTGTCTCCCGAACCGGAAGAATTTCCCAGGAGGTATTTGTCAAAAAGGCCTCGGAAGCGTTGAAAAGCTCGTGGCGCGTAAGCGGCGTCTCCAGAACCGTTATCTTCGAAGCGCGGGCGCATTCTATCACAAAGCGCCGGGTCACTCCATCCAGGATTAGGCGCGCGGGAGGCGTGCAAAGCCTGCCTTCTCTTACGATAAAAAGGTTGCCGATCCGCGCTTCGGCCAAAAAACCATGGGAATCCAAAAAAAGGTTCTCCTCCGCCCGGCCTCCCTCCAGAAATCCCATAAGCGCGCTTTGATAAGCCGTGGTTTTGACCTGCGCCGGAAGAGCCGCCGGATGACTCCGCAGCACCGACGCGGTTTTGAGCGCAATTCCGGTCCGGTAAATTTCCGGCGCGTGGCGGCGCTCTCCGGCCATCACGAAAACCCGCCCTTTCCAGAGCGTGATTCTAAAAAAAATGTCGGCTTTCCGGGCACTCCGAGCGGACTCGAAGGCTTTACGGGCCAGTTCGAGCTCCCTTTCGACTTCCTCAAGCCGTATCCCATCCGCGCGGCCAAGGGTCCTGGCCGATTCACGGAACCGCTTCAGGTGTTCCCGGAGGCGGAAAAATTTCCCGTGATAGGTTCTAAGACTTTCAAAAATTCCGGGATCTTCCGGGTCCCAGCCTTCAACCCGGAAAGACTCGGCCGGGATTTCCCGGCCGGCCCTGTAAAGGCGGAAATTCATGCGCTTGCCTTTGCCAGGGCCTCGGCCAGGGCTTCGGCCTTGTGAAGGGTTTCTTCATATTCGCGCGCCGGGTCGGAATCATGCACGATTCCCGCCCCGACCTGGAGATAGCCTTTGTTTTTTTCAAGGATGAGCGTTCGGATCACGATATTCAAGTCCATGTCCCCCTTAAAATCGAGGTAGCCGATCGAGCCTGTGTAAAGGCCTCGGCGCACGGGCTCGAGCTCGTCGATGACTTGCATGCAGCGCACCTTCGGGCAGCCGGTAATCGTGCCGCCCGGAAAAACCGCGGCGAGCAAATCAAGAGCGTCCCGGCCCCGTGAAAGCCGGCCGGTAATTTTTGAAACCAGATGGATCACGCGCGCGTAACGCTCGATTTTCATCATCTCCTTGACTTGAACCGAGCGCCAATCGCAGACGCGCCCGAGATCGTTACGCTCCAGATCCACGAGCATGATGTGCTCCGCCCGTTCCTTGGGATGCGCGAGAAGCTCCTTTTCAAGCGCCTTCAGGTCGTGCCCCGGCCGGTAACCGCGCGTTCCGGCAATGGGTTTGGTTTCGCAAAGCCG
>JAHFHI010000036.1 GCA_023246995.1 Candidatus Omnitrophota bacterium | reverse complement strand
CGCCTGAAGTTTCTGCTTTTCAGTGTTTTCCTCCAGATCCTTGTCCTCGCCGCCTTTCCGCTACTTGTTTGGGAGCGTCTGCCCGCACGGGTAGCGTTCTTGATCGTTCTCACCGTAGCATTCCGGCTCCTGGCAAGTTTGATCGGAACCCTTTGGGGGGGGCTTGTCAGCGATTACCTGGAGCCCCACGAGAGGGGCAATTACCTCGGTTGGCGCTCCCAGGTGACGGGTTTGGCCGGGCTGGCCGGAATGGGGGCCGCGGGATACTTTCTTTTTGTGATGGGCAGACAGGGCCTCGAAGCATCGGCCTTTATGATGCTCTTTCTGGGCTGCGCTTTTTTTCGCTTTTTTTCTTGGTATTTGATGCGTTTCATGGTGGATCTTCCGCTTCACACGCCTCCCGGAAGCGATTTTACTTTCCTGATGTTCGTCCGACGCTTCCGGCAGAGTAATTTTGTCCAATATGTGCTTTATGTTTCGGGGCTTACGTTCGCCACGCATCTGGCCGCGCCGTACATCAGCGTCTACATGCTCCGCGACCTGGGTTTTGACTATCTCACTTACATGGTGCTGCACGTTGCCGCGGTGGTCTCCGGCTTAATAGCCTTCCCGATCTGGGGCCGCCATGCCGATATGGTCGGCAACGCACGGATTCTTAAAATTACGAGCTTTCTGATCCCGGTCATCCCCATTTTGTGGCTCATATCTTCGGCTCCTCTGTACCTTTTGGCGGTTCAATTTTTTTCCGGTTTTGTCTGGAGCGGTTTCAACTTGTGCTCGACTAATTTTATTTTTGACGCCGTAACCCCGGCCAAACGGGTGCGCTGCTTGGCCTATTACGGCCTCATCACCGCTGCGGCCCTTTTTGCCGGGACGCTTCTGGGCGGGTATCTTGCCGGCCGGCTGCCGATGCTGTGGGGGATGCGCATGCGTTCGCTTTTTCTGGTCTCGGCCGCGGTCCGTTTTGCCGCGCATTTTTTTCTGGCCCCGAACTTCCGGGAAGTGCGGGCCGCGCAGCGAAAAGTAACAAGCATCGATCTTTTTTTTAGCGTCCTGGGCCTAAGGCCCGCGGCGATGAGCGATAGCGAAGCCAACAGCCTTGCGGCCACCCGCCGCCCGCTTTTCTTTTTCCGAAATCACCCGTAGGAGCGCTCCGATGAATAACAGAAAAGTTTATTTAATTTCGCTTTTTTTGATCCTGCTTGCGGGCGCCCTGGTAAGCGCGAAGATTATCCACGGCGGCCACAGCGTCGAGCACAGTTACAGCCCGCACCTCTGGCGCATCAGCGTGATCATGAATCTTTCCGGGCAGGGGACTCGCGCCAAGGTCCGCCTCACGCTTCCCAGGGAAAATCCCCGGCAGACGATCTATAACGAGCACTTTGAGAACGGCGAAATGGTTTTTTATATTCGGGAGCGCGCGATTACGGGCAACCGGATCGGCTTCTGGCGCTCCGAACTCCTCGACGGATTCAAATCAATCCAGTATACCTTTTCAGCCCAGCTGCGCTCTCAAAGCTATGTGATTCCCCAAGAGCTCCAATTGCCTAAAGATCCTTTGAAGGCTTATCCCGCGGATCTCGTTCATCCGATGACGCTCTTGTCCTCGGAGTTCATTCAGTCAGACCTTCTGAAGCCTCATTTAAAGAAAGTGATCGGGCGGGAGAAAAAAGTTTATAAGGTGGTTCAGAAAATTTACGATTACATTCGCGGGAATGTCGAGTACCGGTCGGAGAAGGGGAGTAAGGATGCCCGGGCCACTCTGGACAAACTGACCGCCGATTGCGGGGGCCAAGCCAGGCTGTTTGTGGCTTTGAGCCGGGCCGCGGGAATCCCTTCGAGGATCGTCGGGGGCATTATCACCGCCGGGGGCGTCAAGAATACAACCCATGTCTGGGCGGAAAATTTTATCGGGGGTCAGTGGATCCCCTTTGACGTGGTCAATGACTACTACGCCACGCTGCCCGCCCATTATCTCGAACTTTACCGGGGGGATTATTCCCTCATCAAGCACACCGGCCTTAAGAAACTTGAATATTTTTTCATCGTCGGCGAGGAAAAAATGCCGCCGCTCGACAACCCGTGGTCGCTTTATATTCTCCCCACGCATTTCCAGGCGATGGTCAAAGTCCTGCTCCAAATTCCCGTGGGGGCCTTTGTCGTCGCGTTCTGCCGGACCATTATCGGGATTCAGACGTTCGGGACTTTTACCCCCATCCTTTTGTCGCTTGCTTTGCGCCAGGTGTCTTTGGAAGTGGGGCTGTTATGCCTGGGAAGTGTTATTTTTGTGGGCTGGCTTCTGCGCAAGGTCTTGGACCATCTTAAAATTCTCGTCATTCCCAGGCTTTCGATCGTGCTCACCATGGTGGTGATCATGGTCCTTGTGATGATGATTCTCGGTTTTCATTTCGGCTACCAGCAGGTGCTGAATATTTCGCTATTCCCCATGGTCATCATGACCTGGATGATTGAACGTTTTTCCGTGCTTGAAATTGAAGACGGGACCAAGAATGCTCTTAAGACCCTGCTCGGGTCGACGGTTGTGTCGATCGTCACTTACTACATCCTGGGAATCACGGTTATCCGCACCTATCTTTTCGCGTTTCCCGAACTCCTGTTTGTCATTATGGCGTTTCTTCTGATCCTGGGACGCTACACGGGCATCCGGATCGTCGAGCTTTGGCGCTTCAAGGAGCTGAAGAAAAATCTGGGAGAGGCCCGATGAGCTTTTGGGGATATAAAGAACTCGGACTGCTCGGGATGAACCGGCGGAATGCCTGTTACGTCTTGAACCGCAACCGCCGAGCGCTTTATCCCCTGGTTGACGACAAGCTCAAAACCAAGGACATTCTTGATAGGCATCAGATCCCGACCCCGGAACTTTATTTTTCCATTACGAGCAATTTTGAAATCCGGCTCCTCAAGGAAATCAAATTCTTGAAGGAGTTTGTGGTCAAGCCCGCCCGCGGCGCCGAAGGCCGCGGCATTCTGGTGATCGTCGGCCGGGAGGGAAAAGACTGGCGGAAAGCGAGCGGCGAGCTTATTTCCGTCGAGCAGCTCCAGTATCATGTCGCCAACATTCTGTCGGGGCTTTTCTCTCTCGGAGGCACGGATGATCACGCCTTTATTGAGTATTGCGTACACAGCCATGCCGTTTTCCGCAACATCGCCTACCGTGGCGTGCCTGATATCCGGGTCATTCTCTACCGGGGGATCCCCACCATGGCCATGCTGCGCCTTCCCACCAAGGAATCCGACGGGCGGGCGAACTTGCACCAAGGCGCCGTCGGAGCCGGAGTTGTAATTCAGGAGGGAATCACCCTCGGCGGGGTTCATCATAACAAGTTGATCGATATCCATCCGGACACCAAAGTCCCGATCCGGGGATTCAAAATTCCTTTTTGGGCGGATATTCTGGAAATCTCGGCTAAAATTTACGAGTCTTTCGGTTTGGGGTATATGGGGGTCGATTTTGTCATCGACCACATTCTAGGCCCCTTGATTCTGGAATTAAACGCGCGCCCCGGCCTGAATATCCAGCTTGCCAATCGCAAGGGGCTTTTGCCGCGCCTTAGAGCGATCGACGCTCTTGGTTCCGATGTGGAAAAGTTTAGCTGGGAAAAACGCCTCGACGTTACCCGCAACCTAGCCTCCTGAAATAACTTAGATTCACCGGGCTCAAATAGTTCCTTCCTGTTTGCTATTTTTTGATATTTAATGCTCTTCATCTTGCGTTTTTGATATACCAATGCTATTTTTGTAGGTGAAACTAACAAAGCGCACAGGCACTTAAATCATGACGGATATGACGAAAACCGCAGTCCAGCGAATGCGCATTCTTGTTCTGGATACCCAGGATAAGTACAAGCAGCTCGAAGCCCTCATTAATCAAACCGTCAATCCCGGGGAATATGTTCTCGAAAATATCGATGATCCGGCACGGGCGGAAGCTCTGCTCGGTAAAGGCGGGGCGGATATTGTGCTGGCCGAGTTTTCTCTTTCCCAAAATCCCGGAGAAATGATCAGCCGGCTGCATACGGCGGCGCCTGAAATTCCGATTATCGTGGTCGCAGACTTCAAAGACGAGGCGACCGCTCTTGAAGCCGTGGGCAAAGGAGCGCAGGATTATCTTGTTCGCGCGGACTTAAACCCGCGGATGCTCGCGCGGGTCATGCGCTATGCCATTGAACGCCGCCGGGCGGATCTCGCGCTGCTCAAAGCCAAGCAGAAAAACGAGCAGCTCCTCGCGTCTATCACCTCCATTCTGATCCGGCTGGACGCCGATGGGCGCGTAACCTTTTGGAACCGTAATGCCGCCCAAACTTTGGGGGTGCAAGTGCCCGCGGTCTTAAACCGCCATCTTAAAGAATGCGAAATCGGATGGGAGGCCGGGGTTGTTTTGAAATCCGTGGATGAGGCCAGGACAAGAAAAGAACCCGTGAGGCTTGATAATCTGCGTTTTTCCAGGCCGGATGGCTATGAAGGATTCCTCGGATTTACGATCATTCCGATGAAAGGCGAGGCCGACGAATTTGCGGAGTATCTGCTCTTCGGCGCCAACATCACGGAGCGGAAAAAACTCGAAGAGCTGAAGGGGGAGTTTGTCAGCACGGTCTCCCATGAACTGCGGACCCCCATGACCATCATCCGCGAAGGGGTTTCCCAAGTCATGGAGGGGATTCTCGGCTCCATCACCGACGAGCAAAAAGTTTTTTTGAATATGTCTCTTGAGGCCATTGACCGCCTCACGCGCATTATCAACGATCTCCTGGATATGTCTAAAATCGAATCCGGGAAAGTAGACCTGAAACGCAGCCGCATAGACTTGGCGAAGCTCGTGGATGAAACGGTGGAGTCCTTCAAGATTCGGGCCGAGTCAAAGGGGCTCAAACTCAAAACCCGGCTCTTTAACCCGAAAATAGAAATTTACGCGGACCGCGACAAGATCATTCAAGTTTTTACGAACCTGATTTTCAACTCCCTGAAATTCACCGATCAGGGCCATATCGAAACCACGGTCGAGCTCAAAGACGGGCTTCTGGAGTGCAGCGTGATCGATACGGGGCGGGGCATATCCAAAGAGGACCTTCAGCGCGTCTTTGGAAAATTTCAGCAGTTCGGCCGGACCGACGGGCCGGGAGACAAGGGGACAGGGCTTGGGCTTGCGATCTCGAAGGGGATTGTGGAGCTTCACGGCGGCCGGGTCGGCCTTGAAAGCAAACTGGGGGAAGGGACCCGTTTTTGGTTCACGCTTCCGGTTTACACGGAAGCGCAGATCCTTCGCGAAACCCTTTACCAAACCGCGCGGGACGCGGAAAAAAAGAAATCCGGTTTTAGCGTGTTAACCTTTGTCGCTCCGAAGCGGGAGAAGTTAATCGAGCTGTTTGGACGGGAGAAGGCGTCCGTCATGCTCCATGGGCTTGATCAGGCCTTTAAGGGTAAAATCAAACATCCTCCGACGCTCCATTTGCGCGACGATCTGCGGCTCGTGGTTCAGGTGCTTGTCGAAAAATCAGAGGCGGCGCCCCTGGAGGGTGCGATCCGTCAGCATTTCGAAGCCGAGTGGGTCCGTTCGGGGATCGGCCCCCCGGGGGATTACGACATCCAAATATTGGGGCTCCCGCACGACGCCGCCGACACCGACGCTCTTTTTGAAAAACTCAACGACTTGACATAGCCAAAGGAGACTTTATGGCAAAACGCATCTTGATCGTGGATGATGAACCCAACATCGTTTTGATGGTCGGCTCCCGGCTTAAAGCCAACGGCTATGAGATTCTTAGCGCCCATGACGGCATGGCCGGTTATGATCTCGCGCAAAAGG
The DNA here is from genome assembly GCA_023246995.1 of Candidatus Omnitrophota bacterium. Taxonomy (GTDB): domain Bacteria; phylum Omnitrophota; class Omnitrophia; order Omnitrophales; family Aquincolibacteriaceae; genus JAHFHI01. The sequence goes on along the minus strand of JAHFHI010000036.1, from coordinate 2,778 downwards.
AAAAGCCCGATTTGATCATCCTGGATCTCATGCTTCCCAAAATCGACGGTTATAAAGTCTGCGGTCTTCTAAAAAAGGATACCCGTTATTCAAAAATCCCCATCATTATGTTCACGGCCAAAGCGCAGGAGGAGGACGTCGCTTTGGGCAAAGAGATGGGCGCGGATGACTACATGATGAAACCTTTTAAGCCGGATATTTTGCTTGCCAAGATCCAAGAACTCATTGGACCCGCAGCCTAAAAGATTTTCGGGCGAGGCCCTCGATGCCTAAAAAATCTCTCGGAGAAAGTTTGGTTGAAGAAAAGCTGCTAAGCCAGGAGCAGCTTTGGAAGGCCCAGCAGGAAGAGCAGCGCACCGGCCTGCGGCTGCGCAAAGTCCTTGTCAAATTGGGCCTGATCGACGAGGAGGATTTGGTCAATTTTTTGAGCACAAACTGGGCCATTCCAAAAATCGACCCGTCCAACTATCTGATTGACCCCAAACTGATCGACCTTGTCCCCGAAGAGCTTGCCAAGAAGCACGAGATGATCCCGGTCCTGAAGATTGCCAACCGTTTGACCTGCGCCATGGTCGACCCCTTGAACGTTTTCGCGCTCGATGAGGTGCGCATGAAGACAAATTACGTGATCGAACCGGCCGTGGCTCCGGAGGCTTCGATCAAGAAGGCGATTGATGAGCATTACGGCGCCAAAGGGTCCCTTGACGAGCTGATCCGTAATATTGACAAGGAGAAATTTTCCGTCAAAGAGGGGAAGGATTTTGATGTCAAGAAACTTGAGGGAATCAGCAAGGAGCCGGTCGTCATCAAGCTCGTCAATCTCATGGTGATGGAAGCCCTCAAGATGCGGGCAAGCGACATCCATATCGAGCCCGAGGAAAACGCGCTGAAGACCCGCTTTCGAATCGACGGCATCATGCAGGAAGTGGCCTCCCCGCCGAAGCATCTTCAGGCCGGGATTATTTCAAGAATCAAGATCATGTCCAACCTCGATATTGCCGAGCGCCGAATCCCGCAGGACGGCCGCTTTAATCTCAAGGCCGACGGCAAAGAAGTGGACGTGCGTGTCTCCTGCATGCCGACTATTTACGGTGAAAATGTCGTGATGCGTCTCCTCGATGTTTCAAGCGCTTTCCGGGGGCTCGATCAGCTGGGTTTCGGGGATCTTCATGCTCTCTGGGAGAAACTTTTGAGCCGCGCCTATGGCATCATCCTTGTGACTGGACCGACCGGGAGCGGTAAAACCACCACACTTTACGCCTCCTTAGCCAAGCTCAACACGAGCGACAAAAACATTATTACGATCGAGGACCCGGTGGAATACCGCCTGAGCGGTATCCGCCAGACGCAGATTAATCCAAAAGTCGGTCTGACTTTCGCCACCGGTTTACGCTCGATCCTGCGACAAGACCCTGACATCATTATGGTGGGGGAAATTCGCGACCAAGAAACCGTGGCGGTGGCGATTCAAGCGGCTCTCACGGGGCATTTGGTTCTCTCAACCCTGCATACGAATGACGCGCCGAGCGCGGTGACCCGCTTAAACGACATGGGGGTCGAACCTTTCCTGATCGCCTCGTCGGTGATTGGCGTGCTTGCCCAGCGCCTTGTGCGCGGCATATGCAAAGAATGCAAGGAATCCTACACGCCATCAGACGAGGCCTTGAGGGATATCGGCGTAAAAACGGGAGGGGATATCAAATTCTATCGCGGGAAGGGCTGCGGGGCTTGCATGCAGACCGGGTACAAAGGCAGGCTCGGTATCTATGAACTCATGGCGCCGAACGAAGAAATTCACCGCCTGATTCTCGCCCGCGCGCCGTTCGGTGAAATCCGAAAAGCCGCGCGCAACGCCGGGATGCTCGGCTTGAAAGAGGATGGGGTGCGCAAAATCACCATGGGGATTACGACCGTGGAAGAAGTTTTGCGCATCATCCTGGATGAGTAAATCGGGCCATGGCGTCCTTCGCCTATAAGGCAAGAGATTCCTCCGGAAAATCCGTGCAGGGAAATTTGGATGCGGGCGGCCGGGAGGAGGCACTCAAGCATCTTCGTCAGCTCGGGCTTGTTCCCACGCAGGTCAAGGAAGTCAAAACTAAGACCGACTCGAAGGATTCGACCGCTTCCAAAGACCTTTTCGAGGATTTTGAGCGCGTCAGCACCGAGCAGATGATTCTATTCAATATCCAGCTCGCCAACCTGCTCAATGCCGGCATCACGCTTCTGGCGAGCCTGAATGCGGTCACGCACCAGATTGAGAGTAAAAAACTCCGTCAAGCGATTGAAAAGGTGACGCGCAGGGTTGAGGAAGGAGACGGTTTTTCGGACGCGCTCGCCAAGGACACAAAAATATTCCCCATGCTTTTCGTCAATATGGTCCGGGCCGGAGAGGCGAGCGGCAAACTCGGACTTATTATGACCCGGTATGCGGCATTCACGGAGTCTGAAGCCGATCTTAAAAACAAGATTACCGGTGCCCTGATGTATCCGTTCATCCTGCTCACGGCGGGCTTCGGCGTCGCTCTTTTTATCGTCACCACGATTCTTCCTAAATTTGTGCAGATTTTTGTAAGCGTGGGGCTAAATCTCCCGGGACCTACGCTTGTCATTTATAACGCGGGTCAATGGACCAAACAATACTGGTATGTGATTCCGATGGTGATCGGTGGTATCATCTTTTCGGTGGGCGCGTACGGTAAAACCCCGAAGGGGCGCCTCAACCTCGACCGGATCAAGTTGAAAATTCCTCTCTTTGGCGCGCTCTATCGAAAGGCCGGA
>JAHFHI010000294.1 GCA_023246995.1 Candidatus Omnitrophota bacterium | reverse complement strand
CTCAAAGGAAGGTCCCCGAACCCCTGCATCGCCTGCAACGAGCATGTGAAGTTCCGGCTTTTCCTCGCCCGGGCCCGGGAATTGGGTTTCGACGCCATTGCGACCGGTCATTATGCGCAAATGGGGCATGACGAAGCCTCCGGCTCTTATTATTTGACTGAAGGCCTTGATACCGGCAAAGACCAAACTTATGTTTTGTTTCCGCTGGCCCAGGATGTTCTCGCAAACCTTTTTTTGCCGGTGGGCGGATTTGCCAAAACCGAAATCCGCGCCAAGGCCAAGGCTCTGAATTTGTGCGTGGCCTCCAAACCGGATTCCCAGGAAATTTGTTTTATCCCGAGCAATGATTACGGCTCTTTTTTGGACCGGGAGTACGCCGTGTCTGCGGCCAAGCCGGGAGTGATTCGCACGCGCGAAGGAAAAGTTTTGGGGGAACATCAGGGGTATTTTCATTACACGCGCGGACAGCGCCGGGGGCTGGGCGTCGCATTCTCCGAAAGGCTTTATGTTTTAGAGACCATCCCCGCGACCAATGAAGTGATCGTAGGCACCAAGGAAGAAGTGTTCGGCCGTAATTGCCTGGCGGGCCGGGTGAATTGGTTCTTGAAACCCGCCGCGGAATCTTTTCCAGCCCATGTCAAAATCCGCTCTCAGCATCAAAAGACCGCCGCCGTCCTCACCTTAATGGAAGACGGGCGGGTGCGGATTGATTTCGAAGAGCCGCAGGACGCCATTACCCCGGGCCAGGGCGCGGTTTTTTACGACGGCCCGCGTGTGATTGCCGGCGGCTGGATCGATCAGGTCGACCTTCCTTCATGAGGCGCGGCCTCCGGCTGGACTTGAAAAAAGAAGCAACCCTGCTTGCCTGGACTCTCCGCCGTGCGGCACCGCCTTCCAAAGTCCGCATTTTCTTGAACTTGCCGGGTGCTGCGTCCGTCCGTCCTTGCGTTGAACCCGGTGAATCGGTCCGTGTGGGACAGAGGATTGCCCGCCCCGCCGGACCCCATACTGTCGCGGTCCATGCCAGCATCTCAGGCGTCGTGTCCGTCCTTCAAAAATTCCTCCATCCTTACGGCGGGGAAGCCGAAGCCGTTGAAATTCAATCCGATTCCAAAGACGAAAAAATACCGGGCCTCGGAGAAGAGAGAATGAACTGGGAAGACTTAAGCCCTGAAGAATTAAAGAAAATTTTTCAGGAATCCGGCCTTGTCCAAATGCGAGAGGCCATGGTCCCGCTTCATGTCAAAGCCGGCCGGGGAATAAAAAACGAGACCTTGATTCTGAACGGCTGTGAATCCGAGCCTTATGTGACTTCGGCCCATGCTCTCATGATGTCCCATCCGGTGGAGGCGTTGAAAGGCGCGGAAATTTTCCGGAAAGCCCTTGGCGCCGATCGCATTCATTTTGTGACCGAAGACAATAAACTGGAAGTCGCCGAGCTTCTCCAAAGCAAAGTTTATTTCTTAAAATGGAAACAGGTCGATACGACCCTTCTTCCGGCGCTTTACCCGCAAGAGGATGAGCAGGTCCTGGGCCGCCAATTCCAGGAAGCGGACGGCAAATCCCCGGAAATTCTGGATGTGACCAGCGCTTTCGCAGTTTGGGAAGCTGTCGCGCGGCAGAAACCTCTTTATGAAAGGCCGCTGACCGTGGGCGGGGAATGCGTGATCGAGCCCAAAAACTTTTGGGTGCGGAACGGGACCCTTTTGGAAACTCTTTTTAAAAATGCCAAAGGCCTTCTGCGTCAGCCCGAAAAAGTTATTTTGGGAGGCCCGATGAGGGGACGGGTTCAAAAGCTTCTGGACATTCCGGTCCTCAAAGGAACGACGGCCCTTCTGGCTTTGCCGCGTGAAATCGCGGGCGGCACAGGAGAAGAGGAGCCTTGCATCCGCTGCGGCCGGTGCGTGGAAGTCTGCCCCGTGGAAATTTCACCGGTCATGATTACGCTGGCTGCGGAAAAGAATTTAAACGAGCTTGCGCAGGAATACGGTGCCGGGGAATGCATTTATTGCGGCAATTGCGGGTTTGTCTGCCCTTCCCGGCGCCCGATGCTGGAATTGATCCGTCGCGTGGTCTCTTAAAAGAAAACTTTAGGAAACGGGATTGTTTGTCGTACTTTATTGGAAAGGAGATTCACCGTGGAGATTAAAATCAAGCTGGACGCGTCTTTTTTCCTGGGACTTTTTTTAGGAGTCCTCTTAAGCCTTATTCTTGTAGCCGCCTCGATCGGCTGTACCTTGGGGATGTCCCATCTAAGAGGGGGTCATTCCGAGAATCGACGGGAGGCCTATTATCCCGAAGCGCCCGCTGTCCCGACGGCACCGCAAGCTCCGGCCCCTGCGGCCTTTGTTCCGCCGCCGCCCCAAGCTCCTCCGCCTGCGCGCGCTAATGTGACCTTTGATGATTTAGCAGGCCGTCCGAGCGACGGGCCCGCGAACGCGAAAATCACACTGGTCGAATTCAGCGATTTTCATTGCCCTTTTTGCAAACGGGTCGGGCCTTCACTGGCAGAGCTGCAGAAAAATTTCCCGGGGCAGGTTCGCAGGGTTTGGAGGCATTTCCCGCTTGCGATGCATGTCGGCTCTCAGCAAACCCACGAAGCTTCGGAATGCGCTTTTAAACAGGGGAAGTTCTGGGAATATCATGACAAACTTTTTGAGACTCAGGGTGAAACCCGTGACCCGGCAGGACTTATCAAAAT
>JAHFHI010000293.1 GCA_023246995.1 Candidatus Omnitrophota bacterium | reverse complement strand
CGCTTCGAAAGTCGTCAAAAGCTCCTGGCAAAACCAGGCGGCCCGAAGCAGCCACCGGCACTGGGTGCAGTAGCGGATGATAAGAATCGGTTTCCTTTTCATGTCTTATCGCCGCCCTTTTCTAAGGGCCTGCCGTAGCGTTCCTCATAAAAGTCGAGCCCTTCCCGGATCTTTGTCACGGAAACCGCGAATCCGATACTCTGCGCATTTTGCACCACCGCGAGATTCAGCCCCACAAGCTCCCCTTCAAGATTCAGAAGCGCGCCCCCGCTTGAGCCCATGTTGATTGAAGCGTCTGTCTGGATCAAATCCGTAAAGGAATGATCCCCCGAGGGAATGTCAAAGGTCCGGTTCTTGCCGCTTACCACCCCGACGCTCACCGAGTTTTCGAGGCCATAGGGGCTCCCGATAGCAACCACCGTTTCCCCGGTCATAATATCCTCCGGGGCCGCAAGTTTAACCGCCTTCAGGAGATGCGGTGGCTTGACCCGGATCATGGCCAGGTCGTCTTTCTGGTTGATCAGGAGTACTTCGCCCTCCGCGATATCCCCCCTGCTGAATCGGACGAAAACATGATTGGCCATATTCACGACATGCGCGTTGGTGACGATAATTCCGTCTTTATGAACCACCACGCCGGAACCGATGCTTCGAATGCTCACAGTCCCGATCACCTCTTCGCGCTCGGAAGAAAAATCTTCAAAAAGGGCGTCCAAAAGCCCTCCGTATTCGCTCCAGAAAGGCTGGCGGGCCAAAAGCTCGATTTGCTCGGTCCCGATATTGACCACGGAATCCGACCAGGTCCTGACCACCCGTACCACCGGCGTTTCGCGCGGACTCGCCGCTTGAGCGGCGCGCGGGAAAAATCCCAAAACCAGGATCAAAAAACAGATTTTTTTCATGACCGTGCTCAAGTCAATGGCTTGCGGGTGTTCCCTTCTCCCCCGTGGGAGAGGGTTCCGATAAAATCAAACCGCCGGGGTTGTTTGGGCCTTCAAAATTTCCTGATAAAGCCGCTCGCTCTCGAGCAGAATTTCACGGGCAAGCGCGAGAATCTCTTTGGCCGCGCCTTCCCGGGGTTCAGCCCCGCGCAGGGTCTCGGCCCGTTCGGAGACGTCCACCCAGGTTTTGGCAATCCTTCCGGACCTGGCAAAAATATTTTCAAACTCCCACAGAGCCTGTTCCGGGGTAAAGGGATCCACGAGCGCGGCGTAAAGCGGCACACGGACGGCAAGGCCCATCGCCTGATACGCCTCGCTCTGGGCGCTCGCGAATTCCTTATGCGCCAAAAGAGCCTCCGCCTGGGCCAGCTTTTCGCGTGCATCGCCCATGACCGGATTTTTTTCCTGCACCGGAGCGCCCGCGCACTCCCCCTTGATTCCGGTACGCAAAGCGAACTTCTCGTTTTCGTGCCCCCAGTCCTTGTAAAATTCCGGGGCAGCGTCAAAAACCGGGACTTCGGCAAGCGCGGCGAGTTCTTTTTGGATGCGGTCTCGGCCGAGGCGTTTCATGCAGGCGTTAAAACTTTCTCGGTCCTGCCGCTCCTTGGAATAAAGCTCGAGAAGTTTTTCCACCACGTCCGGGGCGTTCCGGGCGGGAAACTTGCCGATGCGTTCCCCAAGAGTTGTTTCATCGAGCGCGCTTTGGCCGCCTATAAAAAGGTCATGGGCCGGAACGGTCTTGTCATTTTTTTTCATGGCCGCGCCCTGAAATCCGATATTCGCGATGCCGTGCTGGGCGCATCCGTTCGGGCATCCGGAAACCTTGATCTTGAGGCCGCGCGCGAGCTCCCGGTAGCGCGCGAGCCCCCCGTTTATCACATTTTGGCCGATCGCGGCCCCGAGCCCCTTGGCCGATGTGATGCCGAGCCGGCAGGTGTCCGCGCCCGGGCAGGTCGTGACATCCTCAAGCGTTTCCGCGCCCGCATCCGAAAGCCCGATCTTAGAAAGCTCTCCATAGAGCGCGGCCAGCGATTTTTCGGAAACCCAGGGCAAAAATAAATTCTGATCGATCGTAATCCGCAGCTGTCCATGCGAGAAACGGCGGGCGATCCCCGCCAAGGCAAGCGCCTGCGGGCTCAAAAGATCTCCGAGTTTCAAGCGAACGCTCACGCTTTTAAACCCCGGCACTTTGTGGTCCGAGACCGAATCCCGGCGCCAATCCTTGCACGCATCGCCGGAAGGTTCAGGGGCTGAAATATCCTGGGGCACCGGCGCAGGCGCGAAAGCCCGGGCCTCTTTCAAATAATCGTTTATTGAGGCCGGGAGCCGGACTTCCCGCCGCTCGTGATCGAGCGCTTCGCGGAACTTTTCCCATCCCATTTTTTTGACCAGGAATTTCATGCGGGCCGCCATCCTGTTTTTACGTTCGCCGTGGCGGTCAAAAAGCCGGACCGTGGCCGCGGCAAAACTCAAGAGATCCTCTTCCGGAAGAAACTCCGAATAGAGAAACCCGAGCATGGGCGTGCCGCCAAGGCCGCCTCCGACATAAGTGCGAAATCCCCGCCTGACTTTTCCGTTTTCCCGGCGGATCTCGGCCTTGAAACCGAAATCATGAAACCGCATCCCAGCATGGTCCTCGCCGCAGCCCTCAAAAGCGATCTTGAACTTGCGGCCCATCACCTGATTGAATTTATTGCGGACAAGAAATTTGAAAAGCGCCTGCGTGTAGGGCGCCACGTCAAAGGGCTCGGTGGGCGACACCC
>JAHFHI010000292.1 GCA_023246995.1 Candidatus Omnitrophota bacterium | reverse complement strand
GATCCCCAGAGGATCGTGCGATCCCTTTCCCACGAGGAGCTCTACCTCACCACCCGGGAAATGGATCTCGATGAGCGCGCCGAGATTCTCCGCTACGCGACGCTGCCGCAGCTTTTTTTCATCTCCGACATCGATTGCTGGAAAAAAGACCGGATCGACCCGGACAAGTTTCTGGTGTGGCTTGAAACGCTTCTTCAGGCGGGCGACGAGAAACTGCTTTCCTGGATGCTCGGGCTCGACGCCGAAACGCTGGTGGCGGGAATGAGAAAACTGGCGGAAGTGATCAAGCCCGAGCGGGAATACGCCACCGATGAGCTTTTGGGAGACACCCCGTATTTCACGCTCGATGAAAATTATTTTATTCTGGTCCGCGAGGAAAATCTCGAAACCGTGCGCCGGGTCTTTGAGATTCTTTTTGAAAATCAGAAGGGGCGTTACGCGGCCTTGCTGGAGTCGCTTATGAGCGAGCTCGAAGACGAGCTTGAAGAAGAAGCTTACCGGTTGCGGGAAGGCAGGCTTGGCGAACGGGGATTTCCGGATGTGGAGATTGCCCACCGCATTTACCGGCCCATTTCCGATGAGGAGTTCCGGGATTTTCCGCTCAAAAAGAACGTCAAGGAGCGTGTCTGGAACGAGCAGCCCGGACCGCCGCGCCCGGCCGCGCCCAACTATATGACGCTTTGGGCCGGAGACCGGCTTTTTTTTGACGAGCTTCTCACGCAGCTTCAAAGCGATCCGGAAGAGGTGCGTGAGGGCCTGCAAGAAGAGCTCGCGTGGCTCTCCAACAAAGTGATTGCCTGCGAGGGGATCGATTTTTCCTCCGAGGAGCGCGTGCGCCACGGAGCTGAAAGAGCCCGGGCTTATGTCAGTATCGGTTTGGAAGCCTTAAGCGGGCGCGAGCCCGAAGCCGGCCTCAAACTTTTGCGCGAGCGGTGGCTTGAAGTCCTTTTCAGGTACGGGATGACCCGGGCTTTCCGGGTGCGCGACGAGGCCGCCGAGATCGTGCGCCGGTGGTGGCACTCCAAGCGGGAAGATTTTTTGCTTTTCCTGAACCCGCCTTACGAGCCCATTTTCCGCGGCCTTCTTAAAAGTATCCCCGAGTATTACGACGGCAGCTCAAAGGCAACCGAAGAGCTGCGCGACTATAGAAGCCTTGAAGAAATTGAGAAGGGCGGCTTGGCGGCCCGCCAGGTGCGTCTTTTCCACGAAGCGTTTGAGCGCGCAGCCCCGAAGTTTTTTCGCGAGGTCTTAAACGAGAAGCGGATGGAGGATTTTGAGCCGACCCTCTATTGGGCGCTCGGCACACTCTACGGCACTTTTATTTTGGATGGCAAGCCGGGGCTTCGGGCTTTTTCGAAAAAAGATTTACTTCAGCTTCTCCAAGCAGGTTTTTCGCCGAAAGCCGGAAGACGCGTGATCGATCCGGCCAAACGCGGAGAATTTATCCGGAAAATTTTAAAGCCTGACGAAGCCGAGGCTCTAAGGCCGCTTCTCGGACTCGCTTTTGAGAGTCTCGAGGAGGAGCTCGGGGGTCTTGAGATTTCGGATGCTATCGATGCGCGTTTTATTTCCGCGCTTCAGATTTCGCAAGATTCCGGACCTGGCCCGAAGCCAAAAACATCAGCCCGTAAGAGAAAACGCTAGATTGGGAATATGGCCCGGGGAAAACCCACAAGAGATTTCGAGGTAACTTTTTTTGAGGCGCTTGTCCGTGAGCGCCCCGATTATGTGGAGGCCCTGCTTCCGCTAGCCGAGGCTTATACCCGCAGCGGTCTCTATCAAAAAGGCCTCGAGACGGACCGGCGCCTTGCGGCGTTTTTACCCGAGGATGCCGGCGTGCGCTATAACCTGGCCTGCAGTCTTGCCCTGACGGGGAATCCCGCAGAGGCCCTTTCGGAACTTGCCCGGGCCGTCGGCCTGGGCTACCGGGATTTTGCGCACATGCGCCGCGACCCGGACCTAAAATCCCTTCGTGGTTTGCCTGCCTTTGAAGCTCTTGGGAAAAAAGCCTAGAGCCCTACTGACTTGGGCTTGCGGGATTGGCAATGTGTTCTTATAATACCGAATCTTTGCTTCAGGGAGCAAACAGGAGGTTTGGGAATGCCGACGTATGACTACCGCTGCGACGCATGCGGTCATGAATTTGAAAAGGTCCAGTCCATGACCGAGAAGCTGATCCGCAAGTGCCCGGAGTGCGGCAAGCTTTCGCTCAAACGGCTTTTTGGCACCGGAGGCGGTATTATTTTCAAGGGATCGGGATTTTACGAAACGGACTACAAGAGAAAGCCCGAGCCGAAAAAAGCATCCGAAGGGCCGGCGCCTTCGGGTTCGGGGCAGGGCGACGGCAGCAGCAAACCCCCGGCCCCGGCGCCTTCAGGCTCAAGCCCGGGCGACGGCGGCAGCTGCAAAACCCCCGCGCCGCCTTCACCCGCCAAGAAAAAGCATAAATAGATGAGGAAAAAACATCTTTTTCGATTTGCTTTTCTCCTGGCACTGGCATGGATCTCCGTACCGTCCGCCCAGGCTGCAGTAAAGCTTGAACTTACGAGCCCCGCTTTTAAGGAAGGGGAGGTCATTCCGTCCGAGTTTACCTGCGAAGGCTCCAATCGCTCCCCGGCGCTCCGGTGGAGCGAACCGCCGCAAGGCACGCAGAGTTTCGCCCTGATCATGGAGGACCCGGATGTGCCTTCTAAAACCTGGGTGCACT
>JAHFHI010000291.1 GCA_023246995.1 Candidatus Omnitrophota bacterium | reverse complement strand
GCGATCGAGCCACGACGCCCAATCCTGGAACGCTTCATGGTAAGCCCGGGAATAAGGCGCGCACCCGGTGGTCGAAACCTGAATTGCCGGGCGGACCGCCCGCGCTTTTTCCGCAAGCAGTTCCACCATTTCGGTCACCTGGCCGCGCCGCCAATTTTTCCAGGCCGGATTATTTTCCGAAAGGGATTGCCGCGATCCTTTGTCGTGCCGGAAACGCGCGATGTTCATGCCCGTGTAGCCGTAAAAAGGATGGCTGTCGGGATAACGGATGTAATCCAGCTGCAGGCCGTCCAGCGCCGGATACCGGAGAAGGATTTCTTCGAGAAGCGTTGAAAGCTCGGCGCGTACCCGCGAATCCCCCGGCTCGAGAAAATATTGATTGTCGATTCGATAATCTTCGAGCGTTTTTTTTTCCCCGCCGGGCTTGCGGGTCAAAATGACTGTCCCGTATTTTTTAAGCAGAGGCGCGTCGGTATTCGCGCTCAGGCTGAGCAGGTTAAGCCAGGCGTGCACCTGAATTCCTGCTGTATGCGCTTCCCGGATCAGAAGCGCAAAAGGGTCTTCGCCGACGCTTTTCAGGCAGGCCTGATACGGCTCCGGGCCTCCCACTTGGGAGGGAAACCAGGCCTTGTTCGCGCGGTAGATTTGGACAAAAAGAGTATCGACCCGGGCTTTTTTTGAAAACTCAATGAGCTTTGAAATTTCTTCGCGGCTCGAAAGCGTTGGAGGGTCCTGGATCACGGAAACAAAAAGCCCTCGCTTCGCCGCAGGCCAAAAGCCAATGCTTTCGGCACGCTCGCGGGAACTTGAGATTCCCGTCTTCGCAGGCCAAAAGCCAATGCTTTCGGCACGCTCGCGGGAACTTGAGATTCCCGTCTTCGCAGGTTCTGCAGAATAAATCGCCGGAGCGGCTAATAAAAGGTAAAAAATAAAATTCCAAAAAATTTTATTCATTCTCATTGTTTCAGCATTTTCTGTTCTTTCGGGCTGAGTTCCCGCCACTTGCCGGGCGACAGGTTCCCCAGCTCCAGCGCGCCAAAGGCGGTGCGAACCAAACGCAAGGTAGGAAACCCAACAGCCGCGGTCATGCGCCGCACCTGCCGGTTTTTACCCTCCGTCATTTTGAGCTCAATCCAACTGGTCGGCACCGAAAGCCGGAAACGAATGGGCAGATCGCGAGGCGGATAAGCTGTCTCGGCGAGCAGTCTCGCTTGGCAGGGTTTGGTTTGGTAATCCTGGATAGGGATGCCCTCCCGGAGTTTTGCGAGCGCTTCTTCGGTGGCAAGGCCTTCAACCTGCGCGTGATAAACGCGTTCATGCGCGTGGCGGGGATGAAGCAGGAAATCATTCCAGTATTTTTCATCGCTCAAAAGAATCAGGCCTTCGCTGTCCCAATCCAGGCGCCCGATCGGATAAACCTCTTTTGGAAAGCCGAATTCCTCGAACGTGCGGTGCTCGGGCGCTTGTTTGGTGAATTGCGATAGAATTCCATAAGGCTTGTTGAATGCCAAGATCATAAATGCGGATTATGGACGATTCCCGCTTCAGAGTCAAAAAAAGAGATCACTCCAAAAAAGAAGGAAAGTCCGCACCTTTCGAGCGATCGGAATTCCCCAGCGAGGAATTCCTCACTCGCGCACTCGGCTACGCTCGGCAACAAGAAGCTGTTCAAAGGTAGCTCCTGAGGCGCAACGAGGGCCACTCATCCCGATATAGGATTTGTGGCCTGAGTGGTGGTGCCGGAGAATAGCTTCTTGTTGCCACCGTGCCCGCTTCGCCTCGCGAGCGTCGTGCGGTGCGGGCTTTCCTTCTCTTCTGATTTCCGGCATAATACGCGTCATGGACAAACCAATTTCACCTGAAGACTTCAAAACTTGCATGCGCGTGCTTGAAGCCCTCGCCTGCGACCCAGCCTACCTGGCCGAAGCAACCTCGGAAGAGCGTATCCTATTAATGAAGAACGCCGGCCAACTGGCCCATCCGACAATCGACGCTCAACGCCGGGTTGCAAGGACGGCGAGAAGGCTCCGCCGCGAAAAACGGAAAAACCGCGACCGCGAGGCGCGCCAAACGACCGGGATCCGTACCGCCCGCCAATCGACGGTATTCGCCGCCCCCAAACAGCTGGAGGCGGGACCGGCCGTTTTGGTCCAGCTCCAGACTCCCCGGTTTTGCTATGTCTGCAAAGACCCGTTCACCCGGGTCCATTTTTTTTATGATTCGATGTGCCCTGTCTGCGCCGACTTCAATTATCAGAAACGTTTTCAATCGGCTCCGCTCGAAGGGCGCACCGCGCTCGTGACCGGCGGCAGGGTCAAGATCGGCTACCATACTTCTCTGAAATTGCTTCGTGCGGGCGCGCGCACGATCGTAAGCACCCGCTTTCCCCATGATTCCGCGCTGAGATTCAGCCGGGAAGAAGATTTCAGCCAGTGGAAAGACCGTCTTCAGATTTACGGCCTGGACCTGCGCCATTCGCCGAGCGTGGAAATGTTCGCCCGCTACCTTGCCAACACAGAACAAAGGCTGGACGTGCTCGTGAACAACGCGGCGCAGACCGTGCGAAAACCGCCCGGGTTCTACCGGCATTTGATGGAATTCGAATCCAAACCCGCCGACGATTTGCCGCCGGAACTGCGCGCCCTGCTTACCGGCTATGAAACGCTCAACCGCACGCTGGAAGCCAATCAATTGTCCTCGGCAGACAACAGC
>JAHFHI010000290.1 GCA_023246995.1 Candidatus Omnitrophota bacterium | reverse complement strand
ACCGTTCGGAACATATCGTCAAACTTTCTGGTGTCGGCGTTCTCCACAAGCTGACTTTTGTAACGACCCCAAAAAATCCCGCTGCTTTCCAGGCCAAAGCGCATGGCCGCCTTACCAAACAAATTAAGCGCAATCATCTGAATCAAGTAGCCGAAAGATCCCCCGCGGCCGAAGGTCCGGACTTTAAGCTCCTGCATGAGCTTTCTCGGATCCAAAGCAATCCGCAGGCCGGAGCGGGAAAGCGGGTGGCACTCGGACCAGTCTCCGTAAATAGTGCCGATCGTTTGAATCACATCCCGGTAAAGCTCGCACTGCGCTTGCGCCCCAAGCTGCGGATGCGCTTTGACAAGCAACGCGACGGTCTCGCCCCGAGGGCTTGCGATGTTTTTCCACCGGCATTCAAAACCCGAATAATCCGCTTGCGGAGCGCTTTTGGCTGCGCTCTCGTCAAATTTCCCGGCCCCGAAGGATTTAAGAATGTTTTCCGCATAAGCGATTCCCCCGCCCAGAAAAGCGGCCTGCGTACAGTATTTTGACGTCTGAAACTTGGCGACAAGAATCCGCTTGCCGGCCGCGCGCACCTGCTCGACCGGCATCATGCCGACCCGAAGTTCAAGCTCAAAGGCTTCGCGCGCGAGCTTGCGCGTCATCTGAAGAACCCCGCTCGCTTTCGGGGCCAGATCCGGCGGCACACAGAGCGTTGCCCCATCGCCTCCAAAAACGTACGGGATGAGAAGCGGTTTGGCCGCATTCCACACCGCGGTGATCACGCACACCCCGACCGCGTTGACTTTTTTATACTCCCCTTTGGCAATAGCCTCGGTGGAGCCTTGAATATCGGCCGTCACCACGCTCCAATCGGCGGGAAGCTCGGTATAAAAAGCGGGGTCGGCAAGGCGCGAAAAATCCGCGACCGCGGGCAGGGCCTGATAGAAGTTTCTTGAGCTCATAAAGGAGTCCGGGGACAAAGCTGAAAATTTGGCAACCTACACACGGAACTTAGAGCGCCTAATAAAACCTTTATGATGGCGAAAACTCATAGCCCAAGAAGATTCAAGGCGCGGCGGACAAAAAGCGCGGAAACGTACTCTCTGCGGTACGTTGAGCACTTTTTGGCTGACGCAACGAAGAAGCTCGAAGGGATATGGGTTTGCAGCTCATAAGGGTTTTGTTAGGTGCTCTTAAACATCCGGCAAAAACCGGAACTGTTTTCAAACGGAGCGCCGAAGCACTAAAAAATTCTGGCTTTCAGCCAGTTTGGGCTGATTTTCCAGAAAAAGCCGCAGAAGTGAGGCTTTTCAATTTTCCGGACTTCTGCGTAAGCAGGCTTCCCGCCGCAAGCGCCGCGCAGGAAACAAAAAAACCGATCAGGTTGTGCGGGTAGTCCGAGGATGTAAAGGCCTTGGCAGAAATCCAGGCCGCGACGCCCGCCAGAGCCCCGATCACGGCGCCCCGAGTGTTGGCTTTTTCCCAGTAGACCCCCGCGATCATGGGCGCCACCACCCCGGCCAGGAGCACGCCCCAGGACTCCTCGCATAACTCATAGATATTTTTAAAATAAAGGGCCAAAACGAGCGACAGAGATCCGATCAAAGGGACACTCCATTGGCACCATTTCAGTTTCAATGCATCGGTGGCATCCGGCTTCAAGTAAGCCACGATATTATGCCCGATAATACTGGCCGGCGCCAGAATCGCGCTGTCGGCGGAGCTCATGATCGCCGATAAAAGCGCCCCCACCATGAGCGCGATTAAAGGCGGCGGCAGATAGCGCAGGGAAAGATCTATCAGGATGGATTCCCCGGAATTTTCCGGCATGACGATCCGGCCGAATATTCCGAGGAACACGGGCAGAAGGCCGATCACGATATACAAAACCCCGGAGAAAATCGAAGCCCCCCTCGCGATCGCGGGACTTTTGGCCGCCATAGTCCGCTGCAAAAGATCCTGCGCCGGCAGAGATCCGAGCCCCACGATCATCCAGGCCTGCAGGTAATTCAGCCAGTCAAGCGGCGCGCGGGTGCGCGGCGTAAAAGCAAAAAAACTCGCCGGGATGACCAAGCGGGCCCCGGAAAATCCGCCGATTTCTTTCATGAGAAACGGAAAGATCACGAGGAACCCTAAAAGGAGGATTCCCATCTGAAAAAAGTCCGTCATCGCGTCCGCCCACATGCCGCCGGAATAGGTGTAGAGGAGCACCACCGCGGTCGCGATCAAAACCGAGGGTAGAAACGGCATCCCCGTCAGAGAATTCAAAATGATTCCGAAGGCCAGAAGCTGGGCGCCGATCCAGCCCAGGTAAACGGGGATGTAAAGGAGGCTCAAAAGCCAGGCGGCCTGTCTTCCGTAGCGCATCTCGAAGAAATCCACGATCGTTTCAATGCCGAGCTTTTTGAAATAATGGGCGAAAAATAACCCGGAGAGAATCAGGCACAGCCCCGCACCGAAAGGATCGGTAATCACTCCGAGGAGGCCTTCCTCGAAAGCCCTGGCCGAGGAGCCCATGCAGGTTTCGGCGCCGAACCAGGTCGCGAAAATGGTGCCGATGGAAAGCCCCCACCCGAGGCGGCCTCCGGCCGTAATGTAGTCGGAGGTGTTATGAATCCGCCTGCTTGCCCACCAGCCGATTAAGAGCATGAGGAGCATGTAAAGAAAAACGCCGCCGAGGATCCAGAGCTGCGCGGAGGTCACGGCGCGAGCAAACCCATGCGGGGT
>JAHFHI010000289.1 GCA_023246995.1 Candidatus Omnitrophota bacterium | reverse complement strand
GATGACAGGCGGTCAGGTTTTAGGGTAAAGAGGTAAATCTCCCTGGGTCTGCAGGATCTGCCGGAATGACTTTCCCAGGATCCCAAGGACGGTATCGGCAATAGGTGCGAGCTGCTTTTCGATATAGTGCTCATAGTCGATCTTGGAAGGTGAGAGCTCTTCGGGGACCGGACCGCTAGGGGTCATGAGATAACGGACTTCCCGGCCCGGATTTTCCAGCATCCGAGCGGCCTTTACATGCGGCGGCATGGCTTTTACATACTCTCCCGCCTCTTTTCGAAGTCGCTTCCGGTAAACCAGTTTTGGGTCCAGCCGGCCCGAGCGGACGTCCTGCACGGTCGTGAGAATCCAGTCTTCAAGAGCCTCTTCACGGAAGAGCCGCAGGTAAAGGCCCTCCTGAAATTCTTTAGCCAGCCGCGTCCAGTCCGAGCGCACAAATTCCATGCCGACAAATTCGAGTTTTTCCTCACCGGAAGCATCCGATACCGAGAGTCCGGCATAGCGCTTTTTGGCGCCGCCCTGGCCGCTTCTGGACGGCGGGAGGAAAAATTTCCGGTAATACTTTTCGTATTCGGACTCGAGGCATGAAACGGCCCGGAAATCCTCGAGAAGAACTTTCGCCAGATGCGAGTTCAGCTGAACGGTCAGGGACTGCCCCAATTGAGCGGGGGAGGTGTTCTTTGCGGGGGTAAATTTCAGAAAAAGGGAATCCGTATCCCCGTAGAGCACTTCAAAATCTTGTCCCTCCAGGAATTTTTTGCTCTCAAGAAGGATCCACTGCCCGGTGGAGGTGATGGCCGAGGGAAGGTCCGGGTGATAAAACCGGCATCCGGCCGAACCCATTACGCCGTAAAAGCTATTCATCAGAATTTTGATGGCTTGAGAAAGATGCGCATCGTTTTGTTTTTTTGCCTGGGCCCGTTTTTCAAGGAGCTCCTTGATGAATTCCGGGAGAAGGGCGTCAGCGGCTGAAAATTTAAAACCATGGGGCGTGCGCGGAGAATTTTGATCCGCGAGCAGGCGTGAAAGGGGATCAATCCCGAAGGTGCGGATGATGGAAGGGTAGAGGCTTTTGAAATCAAGAAGAAGGACATGGTCATAGAGCCCGGCCTTGGGTTCCATGACGTACCCTCCGGCCGCATGCTCCAGGAGCCGGATGTCTTTGACGTTTGGGGCCACATACCCTTTTCGGTGCAGACGCGGCAGGTAGAAATGATCAAAGGCCGCCGTGCTCGCGCCGAGCTGGTCGAAAAGAAGGCCTGAAATTTGTACGCGCTTTACGGCAAGCTCGATCAACCCTGTTTTTTGAAAAATCCGGCTTACGAGCCGGGCATCTTGAAGGTTGTAGCGGGCAAGCGCCTCTTTGTCTTCACGGAACATGCGTTCGATTTCCATGCCCCGATCATGAATTTTTGAAATAGCCTTGCCCTCACCCAGGAGCGACCGGCTGACGGACTCCAGAGAGTAGTCTTCAAAAGAATAAAACGACCCGCGCAGAAGAACGGGACCGTCCAAAACAACCCGCCCCGGCACATGGGCGAAAAAACCGCCGTTGCGTCCTTGGCGCACGCGGGCTGTCCGGGCACCCCGCCCAAGGCAGAACGGCACGCCGAGGCGGGCGGCTTTTGCCTCGAGAAAGGTCAGATCAAAGGCCACGACGTTCCAACCGATCACGATGTCGGGATCTTCGGATTCCACAAGGGCCAGAAAGCGCTTCAGGAGTTCGCGCCCTTCGGAAAACCATTCGATCGGGCCTGTTTTAGCGGCATCGGGTTTGGGCCCGGCCATGAGAACCTGCGTTGATTCCGGGCCCTGCCCCCAGAAGTGCAGCGCGATTGAAAGAAGTTCGCCGGAACGCACCCCGGTTTCAATATCGAAAGAAAGCACCCGGAGTCCGGGCGTGATTTGGGCGGGTTTTAAAAGGGGATCGGTGAAACGGCCGAGACGGCCGCGGGATTCCATGGGGCCGCTGACCCGCGCCTGGCCGCAAATAAAGCGTTCCATAAGGAAACGCTGGCAGGGATGAATATCCGATTCATAAGTCGGAATGTTCTTGCGTTCAAAAAATTGAGCGGCGTTAAGGAGATCGCGCTGGCCTGAAAAATAGAGCGCGTCCACGCTTGCGCCCCGGAAAGTTTTCATGTCGAGTTCCTTACGCCGAAGCCAAAGCCCTGTTTCTCCCTCCGTGCCGCGTTCGACAAAGAAAAGAGGAGGGCTTGAAGTGATCAGGATTTCAACGGGGCCCAAATCTCCGGAGCGGCCGTAAAACCGGAGCCGGTGCCCGGAGGGGGAATCTTCCCATTCGCTTGTCAAAAAAAATACGTCGGTGGAGGTGTCCTTCATTTCAGATGGCGGCATGGGCGTGAGGGGCATTGTACTGTGATTTCAGAAAGTCGTGAAGTTTCTTGCGGAATCGGTTTATAATTCCGCGAACATGCTTGGAAGGGCTTCATTAGGGAGGATGCTTATGGACCGCCGTGATAAAGAGCGTCTGGAAGGTAAGAAAGAAAAACTCAAAGAAGATTTCCGCAATATCAAGGACAACCGCAAGGCCTACACCAAACAGTTGACCTTGCTTAAAGCCCGGAGGATTGAAGCCCTTGGCCGCGGAGACAAGGAAGAGGCCAAACGTCTTAAAGAGCAAATCGAAGCGCTGACCACCGGGCGCCGGGAGGATCAAACCGGACTCTGGCGGGATTTCCGTCATGAAAAGGA
>JAHFHI010000288.1 GCA_023246995.1 Candidatus Omnitrophota bacterium | reverse complement strand
TATCATCCGTCTCTTTGAAGAGAACCCCGATTGGGTGAAGATCAACGAAAGCGTGGCTCATCTTAAAAAAGGGGGCAAGACATGATGCCCCGGATTCTTTTTATCACGGCCGGAGGCCGCCATCCGGAATATTCCAGCGGACATATCTCCCGGTGCCTGGTGAGCGCCCGCAGGATTCTAAAGGCGTCCTCCGAAGCGCGTTTTGCTTTTATGATGCCCGAGGACGAATACGGCGAATCGCTTTTTGTCAAAGAAGGCTACCGCCCCGTGATTTACCGCAGCCTCCAGGAAGAGAAGAGGCTTCTCGCGCGCCTGATCCGTGACTGGGATCCGCATGTGCTGGTGCTTGACCGTCTCGACGTGGACCCGGAGTTTGCCCGCTGGATCAAACAGTTTGAGCGGATTATGGTCAGCCTGGATGACGGCGGTTCAGCCGTTAACTTCTGCGACCTGGCGATGAACCCCTTGATTCCCAACCCCCGGTCGGAGTACCCCGGCTACCCTTACCTGACCCTGGAAGAGCTGAAACGCGCTCCCGCGATTGAGAAACTCAAAGCGGGGGCTGCGCAATGTCTGATCTCGGTCGGAGGTTACGACGCGGACGGGCTTCTTGGGCGTCTTTTGCGGGCTTTGCGGGGGATCCCGGGAGCGGACGCGCTTAAAGTTCACGTTTTTGCGGGGGTCGAGGCTCGCCAAAACGGCGCGCTTCGAAGTGAGCTTGCCGGATTTGACAAGGCTTCGGAGCTGCACGGCTACAGCGGAAGGTTTCTGGAAGTCCTGCAATCCTCCGACGCTGCGATTGTGGCCGGCGGCTTGAGCATGTTTGAATCGACAAGGCGGGGGATTCCGACGCTTGTCATCTCCAACAAGGACCACCAGAAATTCAACATCCGGAATCTTGAACGAGCCGGGGCGGTTCTCTACGGAGGTCACACGGATGAAATTCCCGGCGCGCGTTTTTCCGCGGCCGCCGAAAAACTGATTTTGGAATCGGCCGCGCGAAGGAATCTGGCGGAAGGCGCCCTTGAGTTTTGGGCCGGCATCCCGAGAGTCCCCTCGGCCCTTGATTTGATCCAGATCGTGACCGTGGACGCGCGCAGGCAGTCGGCCAAGCGCCGCTCGGCCGTTCTTTGGCCGAAGCGCTTGACACAGCCCATCTTGACCTACGCGGCCATGTTCGCCAAACACCACAAAATAGACCACGTGATTCCCTACGCGTGGCAGGAACATTCAAAACCTTCCTCTAAGGAGCTTCTCTATGCGCCAAGCTGAACTGAACAAAAAGAAAGTCGGAGACGGCCATCCCGTCTATGTGATTGCCGAGATCGGAATCAACCACGGCGGCGATCTCGATACGGCCTTCAAGCTGATTGACGCGGCCGCGCGTTCGGGCGCGGACGCCGTCAAGTTTCAGACCTATATCACGGAAAAACGCACCCCGAAAAATTCGCCGATTTTCGACATCCTCAAAAAATGCGAATTGCCTTTCGGGGCGTTTGAAAAAATAAAAGCCCATGCCTCCCACCGGGAGGTTGAATTTTTCAGCACGCCTTTTGATGAGGAAAGCCTCGAGTGCCTGGAAGCCATCGCCTGCCCGTTTTACAAAATAGCTTCCTTTGACGTCACCCATACGGGCTTCCTGGAAGCGGTGGCGTCGAAGAAAAAGCCGGTCATTCTTTCGGTCGGGATGTCGAACCAATCGGAGATTTCCCGGGCCGTGGAGATCCTTAGCCGGAACGGACAGGATGTCGTCCTGCTTCATTGTGTGACGGCCTATCCGATGCCTGAAAAGGACGCGAACTTGAGCGCGATTTACACGCTCCGTGAATTTTTTGACTGTGTGATCGGGCAATCCGACCATACGCCCGATATCACCGTGCCGCTCTACGCCGTGGCGGCGGGAGCGCGGGTGCTCGAAAAGCATTTCATGCTGACCCGGGACATGGCTTGCGTGGACGCTCCGGTTTCCATCGACGAATCCCAGATGGGGCGGCTTGTAAGCGAGGTCCGGAGGCTTGAAGGCATCCTGGGACGACCGGCGCTCGCGATGCGGGAAATCGAAGCCCAGTATCAGTGGCTTCGGCGGGTTTAAAAGGAGAGAACTTTGAACGTCGTTATTTTTGCCTGTCAGAAAATCGGAATCGAATGCCTGAAGTTTCTCGCGAAACGCCGGGATGCCGAGATTTCGCTTGTGGTGACGCATGAGCGCGCGGTGGATGCGATTTTCGGCTACGCTTCGGTGGCGGAATACTGCCGGAAAGCAGGGATTCCCTTTGTCGAGAGCGCTCACGCGGGTCCGGAGCTCCTGGCGCGTATTCGGGCCATGGCCCCGGACATGATTTTTTCGATTTATTACCGCGGGATTCTCCCCGGGGAGCTTGTGCATCTGCCGCCGCGCGGAAGCGTCAATATTCACCCCTCGCTTTTACCGGATTATCGAGGTCCGGTCCCGACTGCCTGGGCTCTTGAAAACGGGGAAAAGTATTTCGGCGTGACGATTCACAAAATGGACGCGGCCATTGATACGGGGGATATTTTGGTGCAGGAGAAATATCCAATTCTTGAAGACGAAACCGGCTATGAGCTTTTTGAGCGCGCCATGCGGCTCGGCGCGCGGCTTTTTAAACGGCATTTTCCGGCGATCGCTTCGGGCCGGCTTCGCGCCCGCAAGCAAAAAGGAATCGGCAGCTACTACGGAAAGAAAAACGGGCGTGCGGT
>JAHFHI010000287.1 GCA_023246995.1 Candidatus Omnitrophota bacterium | reverse complement strand
TTGGTGTTGTCTCCGAACTGCAGGCCGTCACAAACGCCGGCCGCGATAGCCACCACATTCTTAAGCGCTCCCCCGAGCTCGACCCCGAGCACATCGGTCTGCACGTAAATCCGGAAATAGGTATCCATGAAAGCTTCCTGCACGCTCGCGGCATCCTGTTCCCGGCGGGAAGCCACGACGACCAGGGTCGGGATATTGCGCGCCACTTCTTCGGCATGGGATGGCCCGGAAAGCACGGCCAAACGGGCATTCTCCCCAAGGATCGAAAAAATGATTTCGGAAGGCCGAAGGCAGGTTTTTTTCTCGACCCCTTTGGAAACGCTGACAAAAATCCGGTTGGCGATATCAAAATCCTTGAGTTTGAACAGGACGTTTCGCAGGAACTGGGTGGGAATGGCAAGGACGATGATCTCCGCGGCCTCGACGGCTTCCTTGAGGTCCGCGCTCACCCGGATGGATTCCGGGAGGGGAACTCCGGGAAGGAATTTAATGTTCTCGCGCTTCTCCCGGATGACTTTGGCGTAATCCGGGAAGGCTGACCACAAAACCACATCATTGCCGCGGCGGGCGTTCACAAGAGCGAGGGCTGTCCCCCACCCTCCGTCTCCCAATACAGTTACCCGGTATTTTCGTGCCATTCAGCCTTTTTTAAATTTGCCGTAGCGTGAAAACCCTTGTTAGACAAGGCCTCGAAAGGACCCGACTTTAACACGGAAAATCATGACGGTCAAGAAAACTCATCGAAAAATAAATTTTACCGCGGCCGGTCAAAATTCAAACAACCTGAAAACCGAAACCGCGCGCGCAACATCCTCGGGGATGCGCACCGGCGACATCTCGCGGTCCACGAAAACATGAACCGAAAAACCCGTGGCCAGAAGCCTGCCTGATATTTTATTCAAAACCTGATATTGAAACCCAAGAGAGCTCTTGCGCATCCGGCTGACGGAGGTACGGATGATGAGAAGATCGTCATAAGTGGACGGGGCGATATATTTCGCGCCGGTCTCCACGACCGGGAGGAAATAGCCTTTTTTTTCGCATTCCGTATAGGGAAGGCCCAGGGCCCGGAAATACTCGGTGCGCGCGGCCTCGAACCAGACGAAATAGTTGGCGTAATAGCTGATGCCCATTTTATCGGTGTCCTGATAGCGGACCCGGTATTCATAATCGAAGGAATCCATGGGCCGCGGCCTAGATCACGGCCCCGGCTTCTTGGCGCATAGGGATTCTCAAGCGGATCTCCATCGCCGCGCGCAGAAAAAACAGGGCGGCAAACGCCCCCACGCCGTCCAAAAAAAAGTCCCCGATTTCTGCGGTCCTCCCCGCCGTGAAAAAAAACTGCGCGGCTTCCGTCATGATGCCGAGGATCAAGGCATAGGCCATCGCCGCCCCCTGGCAATGCTCCCGGATCCGGAGGGTTTGCGAACGGGAAAAAGCGTGCACGGAAAATAAAAATAGGAAAAAATATTCAACGGCATGAAGGAATTTATCGTTGATGCGGGAGATGAAACCCGGAATTTCCCCGGGCGCCATGAGCGCCCCCTTGAATAAAAGAAGGGTGTAAAAAAAGAGAGGCGCGTAGCCTTTCACACGATCCCAGTAAATGCGCACCGCCGGGAATCTTTCAGTTTTTAAAAGCATCCAAAAATCCTCTCTTCCTCACTTGAGCCTTTTCGCCGCGAAGTTTCGCGAATTCGGCCAGGAGCTTCCGCTCCGCAGCCTCGAGCTTGGTCGGTACCTCAATTTCCATACGGACAAACAGATCTCCCCGGTGAGCGCTGCCTATCGCCGGCAGCCCGTGAGCCTTCATTTTAAAGACATGTCCGG
This sequence comes from Candidatus Omnitrophota bacterium, assembly GCA_023246995.1. Taxonomy (GTDB): domain Bacteria; phylum Omnitrophota; class Omnitrophia; order Omnitrophales; family Aquincolibacteriaceae; genus JAHFHI01. The sequence goes on along the minus strand of JAHFHI010000287.1, from coordinate 901 downwards.
ACGGACTGGCTGCGGGAATTTTAAGGGAGGCGTTCCCCTCCAGAGTCGCAACTTCGATGTCCCCGCCCAGCGCCGCGACCGTGAAAGGCACCAAAACCTCGCAATAGAGATGATTCTCGCGGCGTTCGAAAACCGGATGCGGTTTTACCGTGATGTGGACATAAAGGTCACCCCGAGGGCCTCCCTTATGGCCGGACTCGCCCTCCCCGGAAAGCTTAAGCCGGGACTCCGTTTCAATGCCCGCCGGAACCTTGATCTGAAGTTTCCGGACTTTCCGGACTCTGCCGGATCCCGAACAACCGGTACAGGGTTTTTCAATTTTCTCGCCCGCTCCCTGGCATTTCGGACAGGTCCTGCGCAGGGTAAAAAAACCTTGGCTCATGCGGATTTCGCCTTTGCCCCCGCAGTCATGACAGGCGATTTTTTTGGAGCTGGGCTCCGCCCCGCTTCCCTGGCAATCCGCGCAGCTCTCCCGGCGCGGAACTTCCAGAGGCATTTCCTTTCCGTTTAAAACGTCCTCGAGGCTGATCTCAAGGCCGATTTCCAAATCGGAACCGCGCCGGGGAGAAGCGCTGCTTCTGCCCCGCTGCGAACCGCCCCCGAAAAAATCCTCGAATAAATCCCCGAAAACATCGCCGAAAGACTGAAAGCTGTCCTGAAAACCGTCAAACCCCTGAAAACCGCGCCCGCCAAGGGAATGGCCGAATTGGTCGTATTGAGCGCGCTTGTCGGTATCGCTTAAAACCGCGTAAGCCTCGGCGGCTTCCTTGAATTTTTCCTCAGCTTCTTTGCTTCCCGGATTGCGGTCCGGGTGGTACTGAAGCGCGAGTTTGCGATAGGACTTTTTAATCTCGTCCGGGCTCGAGTCCTTGGAAACGCCCAGAACCGCGTAGTAATCTCG